>SVNW01000026.1 GCA_015066745.1 Ruminococcus sp.
TGTTGTTTGATGGACTGGATATTCTGTATGCAGGAGAAGAATACAGAAAATATATGGGGAAATATCCGGTTATAAGTATTTCGCTCAAAAGTATGAAGCAACCGTCTTATGAAAAGGCATTTTGGCAATTTAAAGATATTATTATAGATGAATTCTGCAGGCACGATTATGTATTGAAATCAGATAAGTTAAAACCTGTTCAGAAGAAAAGGTTTGAAGATATATATAATGATACAGCTGATGATAGTGCTTATGATTCTGCTTTAAAATTATTGTCTGATTGTGTAAGTCAGTGTTGTGAGGAAAATGTTGTTATATTGATTGACGAGTATGATGTTCCACTTGAAAATGCGTATTTTTGCGGATTTTATGATGAAATGGTGGGACTTGTACGTTCTGTATTTGAAAAAGCACTCAAAACAAATAGTTCTTTGGAATTTTCAGTTCTTACAGGGTGTCTGTGCATATCCAAAGAGAGTATATTTACAGGGTTTAATAACATGAATATTTTTTCGGTAAATGATGTGAAGTTTTCAGAATATTCAGGATTTACTGAGAATGAAGTTGTGAAATTTCTGAAAGCATACGGTCTTGAAGAAAAGTTTGAGGAAATAAAAAGATGGTATGACGGTTATATTTTTGGCGAGACAGAAATTTATAATCCGTGGAGTGTTCTTAAATATATACAGTCGGTTTATTTTAATAGGAAAGCACTTCCTGAACCATACTGGAGCAATACAAGTTCAAACAGTATCATTCATGAATTGGTTGCAATGAGTGGAAATGATGTGAAAAAATCAGTGGAGCTTATTGTTAATGGAGGTTCGGTCGATAAACCGTTGTATGAAAGTATAACATATTCAGATATACAGGTAAATGCTGAGTGTATATGGAGTTTTCTTTTGCATACAGGTTATCTTAAACCTATAAAAAAATATAAATCCGGAAATAAGACGTATTTTACAGGAGTTATTCCGAATATAGAGGTTTTGATCATATACGAGGATACGATAAGGCATTGGTTTGATGAAAAAATCAAGACTTCTGATAAAAGTAAATTGTTACAGGCAGTACTCGAAAATGATGCGGAAACTTTTGAACTGGAAGTAAATCGCTGGCTTTTGAGAAGTATAAGTTATCATGATGGATACGAAAATTTTTATCATGGATTTCTTACAGGTTTGCTTGAATATTCAGATGAATATCTGGTAATATCAAATCGGGAGAGTGGTACGGGAAGAAGTGATATAATAATAAAAAATGTTCTTACTCGTGACAAAGCAATTATAATTGAAGTAAAGTCATCGGATAATGAAAGAGCACTGGAAACAAGTTGTGATACTGCGCTAAGACAAATTAATGAAAAACATTATGATACGGAGCTTATTGCAGACGGATATAAAAATATCTTAAAATATGGTATAGCGTTCTGCCAAAAGAGATGTCATGTTAAATCAGCTACCGATTGACAAATAAGAAAGTGAAAAAATCAGATGAAAATAAATTTTATACGTCATGGAAAAACACATGGCAATCTCGAAAAAAGGTATATCGGAGTAACAGATGAGCCACTTTGTGATACAGGTGTACAAGAGCTGAAAAACAGAAAATACCCCGATTGTGACATAGTGGTATTAAGCCCGATGAAAAGGTGTATTCAGACGGCAGAAATTTTGTATCCTGACAAGAAAAAGATCATCATTGACAGTTTGAGTGAATGTGATTTTGGAAAATTTGAGGGCAAAAATTATAATGAACTGTCATGTAACTCTGATTATATCAGGTGGGTTGAAAGCGGTGGAGTGACAACATTTCCAAATGGCGAAAATCCTTATGACTTCAGAAAGAGATGTATTGATGCTTTTTGTGAAGCTATAAAGAAATGTCAGGGATATAAAACATTGTCGTTTGTTGTACATGGTGGTACGATAATGTCAATATTTGAGCGGTTTGCAGAGCCTGAGGGTGATTATTTTGATTTTCAGGTTGCAAACGGTTGCGGATATATTTGTGAATATGAAAAAGAAAAATTAATGATACTGGAGAAAATATGAATATTTTAGTGTATGCATTGCCGATGATCATAGGGTTTGTCATAGATATGGCATTAGGTGACCCTTATAATCTGCCACACCCAATAAGGCTTATCGGAAATCTTATAACTGCGACTGAGAAGAAAGTGAGAGCACACTTTGCCCATGATCTGAGAAAAGGCGGAGTAGTGCTGTTCTTTGCAGTTGCTTTTTTATCGTTTACAGCTCCTTTTTTACTGTTGCTTTTAATTTATAAAATCCATATTGTACCCGGAATTATTGCGGAAAGTATAATGTGTTACTACCTTATTGCTCCAAAATGTTTGCGTGATGAGAGCATGAAAGTCTACAGAGCCGTAAATGAGGGTGATACCGAAAAGGCAAGAAAAGCAGTTTCAATGATAGTCGGACGTGACACAGCGGTGCTTGACGAGAAGGGTATAATAAAGGCTACAGTCGAAACAGTTGCAGAAAATACGTCAGACGGTGTAACTGCACCGCTTATATATATGACACTTGGAGCACCGGCAGGATTTTTGTACAAAGCTGTAAATACTATGGACTCTATGGTTGGATACAAAAATGAAAAATACATTGATCTTGGCAGATTTCCGGCCAAAGCAGATGATGTGTTTAATTTTATTCCGTCAAGGCTGACGGCAGTAGTTATGATAATATCGGCATATATTTTAAAAATGAACGGAAAAAATTCTTTTAAAATATGGAAACGTGACCGTTTAAAACATGCCAGCCCAAACTCGGCACAGACAGAATCGGTATGTGCAGGAGCGCTTGAAGTAAGGCTGGCAGGCGATGCTTATTATTTTGGAAAATTACATAAAAAAGATTATATAGGTGATGATATCAGAGATATTGAAAATGAGGATATACGACGTGCCAACAGGCTTATGTACTGCAGTTCGGTTATAGTACTTCTCATATTTTCTCTGATTCGTGCATTTTTTTTCGGAGGTGTTTTTGGTTGACGGATAAACATGGCGGTGATATTTACAAGAGAAACATAATATATGATTTTTCTGCAAATACAAATCCCTTTGGCATGCCTGAAGGTGTTAAAAAAGCGCTGATATCGTCAGTAGATAAATGGGACGCATACCCCGACCCGTTCTGTCGGGCTCTTAAAGAAAAGATTTCCGAAAAAACAGGTGTTGATCCCGATAAAATAGTCTGCGGAAATGGCGCAGCGGATCTTATCTATCGTATAGTGCGTACCGTTGACCCCAAAAAAGCAGTCGTATCAGCACCGACATTTTCAGAGTATGAGAAGGCACTTCTGGAAAGTAAATGTTCTGTCAGCCGGTATTATACAAAAGAGGAAAATGATTTTGAGATAAAAGAGGATATCCTGGAGTTGCTTTGTGATGATACGGATATGCTTGTTTTGTGTTCGCCGAACAATCCCACAGGAATGATTATTGAGCGTGATATATTAAAAAAGATATGCGAAAAATGTTTTGAAAAAGATATAGTTTTTTTATGTGATGAGTGTTTTATGGAGTTTGTAAAGAACGGTGAAAGTTTTAGTGCCATGAACTTTATAAATAAAAATGTTATCATTCTTAAAGCTTTTACAAAAATATATGCAATGGCAGGACTTCGGCTTGGATATGCAGTTTTTGATGATGCAAGTCTGGCAGAAAAAACTGCGGAGAACGGACAGTACTGGAGTGTCGGTACACCGGCGCAGATTGCCGGAATAGCAGCACTTGATGAAAAACTTTATATAGAAAAAACGGTTGCAACCGTAGAGAAGGAAAGGTTGTTTATGGTGCAAACTTTAAAAGAACTTGGGTTTAAAGTTTATCCTTCAAAAGCAAATTTTATTCTTTTTAAAGCCACTTCTCTGCTTACTCCCCTGCTCTCTCCCAAACATATTCAATTGCGTAATTGCGGGAATTATGAGGGGCTGACTTCTGATTATTACCGTACAGCAATAAAGCTTAATGAGCAGAACAATGTGCTTTTAAACGCGTTGTCAAACCTATGAGTTTTTTGGTTGCAAGGTTGCAAAAAGGGTTTAAAAACAAGGAAAGGGGCTAATTAATGTCAAAATCAATAATGTTGCAGGGAACAATGTCAAATGTGGGGAAAAGTCTTCTTGTGGCTGCTCTTTGCCGTATATTCAAACAGGACGGTTATTCTGTTGCACCGTTTAAATCTCAGAATATGGCGCTTAATTCATATATAACATCTGATGGCGGAGAAATGGGCAGAGCGCAGGTGATGCAGGCGGAAGCGGCAGGAACAGAGCCATTGGTGCTTATGAATCCTATACTCCTTAAACCAACAACAGATATAGGCTCGCAGGTTATAGTTAACGGAAAAGTTTACGGAAATATGAAGGCAATGGAGTATTTCAAAAGGAAAAATGAGTTTATACCCGATATTTTAAAGGCTTACAACACATTGAAATCACAGTATGATATAGTTGTGATCGAAGGCGCAGGAAGTGCGGCAGAGGTCAATCTCAAATCCGGTGATATAGTAAATATGGGAATGGCAAAGCTTGCGAAATCTCCTGTTCTGCTTGTCGGAGATATCGACAGAGGCGGAGTTTTTGCCCAGCTTCTCGGAACGCTTATGTTACTCGATGATGATGAGCGGGAAATGGTAAAAGGACTTCTTGTAAATAAGTTTCGAGGGGACAAGTCTATTTTTCAGAGCGGGGTGGATATACTCGAAAATCGTGGAGGAAAACCGGTTGCAGGAGTTATACCATATATTTATTGTGATATTGAGGACGAGGACAGTCTGGGAGATAAGCTTGAAAATACGCAGGTAAAAGGTGTTATAGATATAGCTGTAGTGCGTTTGCCGAGAATATCAAATTTTACTGATTTTGATGTATTTTCTCAGTATGAGGGTGTTTCTGTACGATATGTTACAAAGCCGTCACAACTTGAAAATCCGGATATGATAATCATTCCGGGAACAAAGAGTACGATTTCTGATATGAAGTGGTTACGTGAGAGCGGTATGGAATCAGCGGTTTTAAAATGTGCAGGAAGAAAAATCCCGATTTTTGCGATATGCGGTGGTTATCAGATGCTCGGCACACATATTTCTGACCCTTTTGGTTCGGAAGGTGGCGGAGAAATACGAGGAATGGGACTTTTGAAATGTCAGACCGTATTTGCAAAAGAAAAAAGCCGTTGTCAGACTAACGGACATTTTCTTAAAGTCAAAGGTGTATTTTCAGAACTTTCAGATAAAAAATTTTACGGATACGAGATTCATATGGGACAGACAGTGACAGAAGAACAGACGCTTCTTTCAGCCGGTGGTGCATACAATGAAAATATATACGGCTGTTATATCCATGGAGTATTTGATTCGCCCGAAGTTTCGCAGACTATAGTGAAGGCATTATACAAGAAAAAAGGACTTGTTTATGACGGAAATGCAGTAGACAGGAAGGCTTACAAGGAAAAACAGTATGATATTCTTGCAGATGAAGTGCGTAAAAATCTGGATATGAAACTTATATACCGTATTTTAAATGAAGGTGTGTAGAATATTGGTGTTTTTTAAGAAATAATTAAGATTTATCCCTTTTGAAAATTAAGATATGAGCATTATAATATAATCAGACACAGAGATGTGGAAATTACAAATAATAAATTTAAAGTAAAGAAAGGTTTGTTAAGTTATGAAAAGTATGATTATAGTAGGTGCTCTTATTGGTATATTAGGTGGTTCAACTGCTACAGTAAACAGTCTGAACAATTTTCAGATTCATCACACATCAGTGATTGAAACTCAGGGATTTGGTTCATCTGAGGTATGTCTGAGTATTACAGATGTTACAGTACAAGACAGTATTGATGAAAAATATTCTCGTTGGACAAGAGAACATGATGGCATTAATGAAGACGGTACTTTGAACGAAGACTATAAATTTGTTGTTCTTTCGCTTGATATTTCAAGTAAAGATGATATAGATGCCACTATGAACTGTATAAGACTCGGAAAAAGCAGATTGAGTTGTGATGAAGAACCTGTTTACAGTGATATAGACTGCAATAATGTACATGATGGGTTTAAGTTAAGTCTTACAAACGGAGAAAGTAAGAGCTGTAAAATAGGATTTCTGGTTAAAAATGATGTGATTGAATCAGATGAACTGATACTGAAATGGAATCCGAACGATATAAGCTTTGATGAAAATATCAGATATATAGCACTTGAAGTATAAAAAAAGAAAACAGCCGGTTATGAAAAACAAATCATAATCGGCTGTTTTGTTTGATTTTAGAAATTATCTTCTGGAAATCTTCTGTTTCATAAGTCCGTGATGGTTGCAGTAGTAATAGATATATCCGTCACCACGTATAAAAAATCTTGTTCCCGAAGTTCCTTCCGGATAGAGTTTGACTATTTCGGCTTTGTCTGATGTGAGATAGGCGATAAAAGAAATATAGTGCTGTTTTGTCATTTCGTGATTGACAGTGACATAATATTCGTCTTCGATATACTCTATATTGAGTCGGTGTTCATCGTCCGGTTCGTCAACGTCTGTTCTTGGCAGTGTTATACCACAACAGCTTATGACAGCTTTGCCGGTTGAACATATAATATTTCCGCAAACAGGGCATATATAAAATCCTGCACGAAGCATATTTGCAGAAACATTCTGATTTGTTACAGTCTGTCCGGAAAAGAGTTCTATCACCGAAATCCCAAGAGCCTCTGCGAGTGTTTCCACAAGGCTTATATCAGGAAACCCTTTTCCTGTTTCCCAGCGTGAAACGGCTTTGTCACTTACATTTATCATATTTGCAAGCTGAAGTTGTGTAAGTCCTTTTTGTTCTCTTAACTGTTTTATTGTATTTCCTGTTATGTAATTATTCATAAAAATCAACTCCTTGAAAATATATTAGCATATTATTTGTGTAGATACAACCTATGGTACGTGGAGGCAGGGGGAAGATTTTATATATGTCTGAGAAATATGTTGAATGTAATTGGGCGATATGATATAATGGTTGTATAATTTTTTTATAGCATAAGATATAAAATATTCTCGAAAATCCAAACAAAGCATATGTAAAAAAATCATTTTTGGAGGTTTAGTATGAAAAAACAGATACTTTTAATGATTGCAACAATTCTTTTTCTTACAAGTTGTGCAAAAACACCCGATGAAGTAAAAGAAGATATGAGTAGTTACAGAAATTCTCAATCATCAGTTTCAGATGAAAATTCTCAGTTTTCGTATATAAAAGTCAGTGAGCTAAAAAACAATGCAGATATCGCACTCAAAAAAGACTATGGTCAGTTTTCTGTTTCAGATAAAATTAATTTTGTTCAACCTGATTCTGTTAATATAATGGAGTTTTCAGATGTGGTTGGATTTGGCGAAAACGCCAAAGAAGCAATGCCGTATTTCCTTTCAGAATCTTTGATTGATTTGGTAATTGATTCGCCGGATACATCAAATGGTAATTACATATTTAGGAATGAAGAAGAAAAAATACATTATGGTGTAGGAGATGACGGTTTTATTTCGATGCTTACTCCTCAGACATTTGACATTTCTTTTTCGAACAAACAACCTGTCGTTAAAGTATATCATGCAAACCGTAATGATGACCTGAGTGATGAATATGAACTGAATGACAAAACTTGTTCTGTACAAGAGGCAGTGGACTATATCGATAATTGGTTGGATACAGAATACAAGAAATTATCACCTGACTTTGACTACAACGTAAATACAGTAGTTGTAAGAGAATACAATGATAAATATTTGTTTCAAATTATTACAGAAGCTACATATGAAGGAGTACATATTGACAATTTTACAAGGCAACCTAAAATCCAAAACGGACATCAAACCGGAAAAATGGCGTATTCTGACTATGGAATTGAAATACAAATGGTAAACAAAAATTCCATAGATTCATTTACAAATCTGTCAGGCATATATATTCCCAGTGTTAAAGAAACCGTTCAGGAAGTTATATCCATGGAAAGTGCACTCAGTTTCTGTGAAAAAACATTTACTGATTTTAAAGATGTTGAAATATCAGATATAAGAATAATGTATACACTGCAACCTGTTTATAATACCGATAAGGAAACGATAATCGGGGAGAAAGACGTTGAGGTTACAGGTTATTCTTCAAGACCTGTATGGGAAATAATAATGGACGTTCCGCCCGAATTTTTACCTGAAAACAAAATAAACACTCGTGGAGTCCTGCGAAAATATATTTATATTGATATGATCACCGGAGAATATTACTATTGTTTTGATATATAAAAAGTTAAGGTGGATAGTATGAAAAAATTTCTGAACAGCTTGATTTCTGACTTAAAAAAGATAATAGTGGGATATGGTTTCATCGCAAGTATAATCGTTGTATTTCTTTTATGTTTCACTTCTGTCATCTATCAGGATAACTTCACCGGTAAAGAGTATACAGTCATTGAAATTATAACATCAAAGAGAAACTTTATAAATGTGGAGTTTTCGGCACAAAGTATATTGTACATATCTGTAAGTCCGTATATAACTATATTTCTTCCGATACTGTCATCTATTCCGTTTGTAACAACATTGTGTGCGGAAAGAGCAGGCGGAAATATCAGATTTATCATTACGCGAACAGGGAAAACAGTATACTACATATCAAAATTTTTATCTGCATTATTAAGCGGAATGTTATCTGTTATGTTGGGGTTTGTGCTGTATAGCATAGCAATATGTATATCATTTGAATGTAACATAAAGGTTTCAGAACTTATAAAAATGTATATAGGCATGGCTTTTTATGGCGCAGTATCAGTCCTTCCAGCACTATTGCTGTCAGCATTTATAAAAAACAAATATGTGGTCTGCTGTTTTCCTTTTATATTCATGCACTTTTATTATACAATCATTGCGAAAATTCAGGATTATCTTTTCTCGGAAAATATGGGATCGACTGTTGTAAAAATGGGCTTTTTATTCCCTGATATGCTGAAAAATATTTTACTTGATTACAATAATGTTGAGAAACTCCATGAATATACCGTGATCTATTATTCCTTGCTTACGATTTTTACATTTATTGGGTTTGTCGTTATTATGAACAGGAGGTTTGATTATGGTCAGTAAATTTTCAGTACCGGAAATTTTCCGTATTTCAATGATCGAACTTTACAAGTGGATTGTGAATCCACGAATGATAACAGCTGTAGCAATGATCATTTTTGTTTGGAATTTTGCTGTTGATCCTCTGATCGATATAAGTCATGAAATGAACAGTCCGCTCAACTTTATTGAGCCGTTTATAGCTGTTTTTAATTCAAGAACACTGTGCCTTGTAATGCCGGCTATGTATATATTTCTTATTTCCGATTATCCGCATCTCGACAGAAACAGTCTTTTTGTGCTTCATCGTGTAAGAAAAACCCAATGGGTGTGGGGGCAGTTCTTTTTCTTTGTGATTTCTTCATTTTTATTTATACTTCTGATATTTATATGTACGGTTTTACCGAATGCTGTAAATTCATTTGTGGATAACGGCTGGAGTCTGGTTGTTACACGTTACGGAATTTATTTTCCCGATAAATCACAATCATTTGCAGCAACATTGATTACCGAAAAACTACATAATCAGATAGCGCCATATCAGGCGGCTTTATTTTTCTTTCTGTTAAACTGGTTATATATGATACTTTGCGGAACGGTTTTACTGATGTTTCACGTTTTGAATCTGCGTAAAATCGGAGTTCCTGTTTTGATAAGCATAGTAGGTATCGGAAGTGCGTTAGGTGTTTTCAGTTCTAAAGGTATGTGGTGTTTTCCGATGGCACATACAATGGTAAGTTTGCATTTTACAAAATATTTACGCAAACCTGTAATGAAAATTGAAAATTCTTTTTTATACTTCGGAGTAATGATTTTTGTTTTGCTCACTGTTAGTTTGATCGGTTGTAAAAATACTGATTTTCTGAGCATAGATGATAACGAATAGAGGTTAATTATGGACATTATTATTGTTAAAAATCTGGAATTAACTATAAAAAAAGCTGAAATACTTAAATCTGTAAATATTTCTTTTGAAAAAGGCAAAATTCATGGATTGATTGGCAGAAACGGCAGTGGGAAAACCATGCTTATGAAATGCATTTGTGGCTTTATAAGACCGACAGGCGGAGAAATAATTGTCAATGATAAAAGAGTCGGTTCTGATTGTGATTTCCCCGAAAATATCGGTATAATAATAGAAACTCCCGGTTTTATCCCTTATTATTCAGGATATAAAAATCTGAAAATCCTTGCTGATTTGAATAAGAAAATTGACAGTAAAACAGTAAAGCAAACAATAAAACAAGTGGGACTTGACCCTGATTCAAAACTTCATGTAAAAAAATATTCGCTTGGCATGCGTCAGCGTCTCGGACTTGCACAAGCTATAATGGAAAATCCCGATATTTTGATTCTTGATGAACCTATGAACGGACTTGATAAAGATGGTGTTGCAGATATGAGAAAGTATTTGCTTGCGCTAAAAGAACAGGGCAAAACAATTCTGATCGCCTCACATTCAACCGAAGATATTGAAATACTTTGTGATACTGTCTGTGAAATGGATAAGGGTGTACTTGCAAAAATCAAAGGTTTTGATGAGTGAGTAAATTACTTGTATTTGCTGTAAATACAATACATATCCAATCAAAATAACTATTGACAAAATAAATATGCTGTGATATCATATAAAATTGTTAAGGAATAAAAAATTGAATATATAAACAACAGGTGTCGGAGATTTTTCTTAAAAAAATCGGTCCGATGAAAAGGGAAGTCGGGTGAGAATCCCGCACGAACTCGTCACCGTAATTGAGGAGTAAGGAAAGATGCTGTTTTATAGCAGTAAGTCACTGTGATATATCATGGGAAGACCTTTCCGAACATTGATACATAAGCCGGGAGACCTGCCTGTTTGTTTGTACAGAAACTTTGTTTCAATGTCACGAGTAACTGGCAGTACGATACAGCATATGCGGTGTGATTTTTTTATATCGTTATATGTTTTCTTGTCGTGCGTGCATAAATTTCTTTTATGCCGCTTTTTTTGTGTCAGAAAAAACGGTAATAATCATAGTCGGAGGTAATAATGATGGTTGACGGAAAATATATGATCGATGTAGAACTTACAGGAGGAAGCGGAAAGGCAACAGTAAAATCACCTGCAGAACTTATTGTTGATAATGGTGATATGCAGGCTAAAATAGAATGGAACAGCCCGAATTATGACTATATGAAAATAGGCGATGAAGAATATTATCCCGAACCTGACAATGAAAATTCAGTATTTATAATAAATGTCAGTGAACTTGATAAGGATATAGAGATAACAGCTCAGACAGTGGCAATGAGTAAACCACGAATGATAGATTATACTCTTCATTTTGATTCGTCTACGATGGAGAATGCTGACAAATCGTTTGTTCCTTTCATTGTTGCAGGCGGAATACTTGCGGTAATGATAATTTCAGCAGTTGTACTCATAAAAAACAGAAAGAAGAAAAATAATGAAAGTAAAATTTAAGTTTTTTTTATTTTTGACTTTAACATTAATATTCTGCGCCGGATGTTCAGCGGAAAACAAAGGGATACCTGAAAAAGCCCCTGAAATAAACGGATACGAATTTTTAAAGAGAGATGAAAATAAATATGCCCAAAAATTCGCAATAGACCGTTATGATGGCGGATATTCTATAATACATACAATGAATTCGGAATCATTTCTCATAGTTCCGCAGGGTATGGAAATACCGCAGTGCAGTGATGATGACATAACTGTTCTGCAACAGCCGATGACAGATATTTATCTGGTAGCAACATCGGCAATGGGGCTTTTTGACGAACTTGGAAGTGGCGATGTGATAAAGTTTTCGGGAACTAAGGCGGAGGACTGGTGCATTGACTATGCACGTAATGCCATGGAAAAGGGCGATATGCTCTATGCCGGAAAATATAGAGAACCTGATTATGAACTGCTTATGAAAAATAAATGCAGATTATCGGTGCAGTCAAGTATGATAGGACATTCACCCGAGGTAAAAGATAAACTTGAAGAGCTCGGAATAGATGTGTTTGTTGACTATTCAAGCTATGAGCCACACCCTTTGGGAAGAAGCGAATGGGTAAAAGTTTATGGTGAAATATGCGGAAAAACCGATACGGCAAATGAACTTTTCAACGCTCAGACAGCAGTACTTGAAAATCTGGTGCAGACAGGCGAAGAGCCCAGAACAGTGGTTTACTTCTATATCAGTACATCAGGACAGGCAGTAACACGAAAGTCGGGAGACTACGTAACAAAGATGATTGAGCTTGCAGGCGGAAAAAATGTTTTTGAAAATATTGGTGATGATAAAAAAGCAACTTCAACTGTTACTATGGAAATGGAGGAATTTTATCGCACTGCACGAGATGCCGATTTTATCATATACAACAGTACAATAAGCGGTCAGGTCGGCTCGATAGAAGAACTTGTATCGAAAAATGAACTTCTTGCAGATTTTAAGGCAGTAAAAAACGGTGATGTGTGGTGCACTCATGAAAATCTTTTTCAGGAAACCTTAAAACTCGGACAGGTGATAAATGATTTTAACCTTATTTTTTCGGGAGAAACAGAAAACAGATCTCCGGAATTTCTGTTCAGACTTGAAAACGGAGGCGAATAATGGAGAGCCGAAAGAAAAACTATATTTTTCCCATATTTATGATGCTTCTGCTTACTGTAGCTGTTCTTTTGATAAATATTTTTACAGGAAGTTCTGATATATCAGTCAGGGAGACATTGCAGATATTTTTTTTGAAAAACAAGGGTTCTGTAAATTACGATATACTATGGAAAATACGTATGCCAAGAGCGCTAGCGTCTATGCTCTTGGGTGGTGCTCTTTCTCTTTCGGGGTATCTTTTGCAGACATTTTTCCATAACCCTATAGCAGGGCCTTTTGTACTTGGTGTTTCGTCAGGTGCAAAACTTACAGTTGCCGTGTCCATGATGTTTTTTATGAGTGCCGGAATCGGTATGAGTGCATCGTCTATGGTCGTGTCTGCATTTGCAGGCTCTATGATATCGCTCGGTTTTGTACTGCTTGTGTCACGTAAGATAAAGAGAATGTCGATGCTTGTTGTTTGTGGTATAATGATAAGTTATATATGTTCTGCGATTACAGACTTTATTGTCACATTTGCCGATGACAGCGATATAGTAAATCTTCATGACTGGTCGCTTGGAACTTTTTCGGGGACCAATATGAACGATGTTCTTGTGATACTGATATTTGTAACGGTTTCTGTTATCGGTACAGTCATGATCTCAAAACCGATGGGAGCATACATGCTTGGTGAAAACTATGCCGGAAGTATGGGCGTAAATGTGAAATTTTTAAAGGTGATGATAGTAGTGCTTTCGGGGCTTTTGTCAGCGACAGTGACTGCATTTGCAGGTCCGGTGTCATTTGTGGGGATAGCTGTTCCGCATATTGCAAGAGTTGTTTTCAGAACTTCAAAGCCCCTTGTCATGATACCGTGTTGTTTTTTCGGTGGCAGTATTTTCTGTATGGTCTGTGATATGATAGCCAGAACTGCTCTTGCACCTACGGAAATAAGTATAAGTACGGTTACAGCTATTTTCGGTGCGCCTGTGGTGATAGTGGCAATGCTCAGAAGAAGGCAGGGTGAATTGTGATGGACGATATTATAATATCTGCTGATGATCTCAATGTGGGGTATGATCGGAAAATAGTTGTAGACGGTGTAAATTTCAGCATAAAAAGCGGTGAGATACTGTCACTTATCGGTCCTAACGGTGCCGGAAAGTCAACGGTCCTCAAAACCCTTGCCGGATATCTGCAAAAACTTAGCGGTAAAGTAACGTTGTGCGGTGAAGACACAGGCAGGATAAGTCGTGATAATTTTTCACGTAAACTTTCGGTTGTACTTACAGAAAGAATACGCCCCGAACTTATGACTTGCAGAGAAGTAGTTGAAACAGGCCGTTATCCCTATACAGGAAGATTTGGAAAACTTACTGTCGGAGATACTGAGGTAGTGGAAAAATCTATAAAAATGGTTGAAATAGAGGAAATAAGCGACAAAGATTTTAACTCCGTAAGCGACGGACAGAAACAGCGTGTAATGCTTGCAAGAGCTATTTGTCAGGAACCACAGGTTCTGATACTTGATGAACCTACATCATTTCTTGACATTCATCATAAGATAGCATTTCTGGAAATATTAAAGAAACTTGCAGTTTCAGGAGAAATTGCCGTGATACTGTCGATGCATGAACTTGATTTTGCTGAAAAGATATCGGATAAGGTGCTTTGCATAAAAGACGGTACTGTTACAAAATCAGGGACACCAAAAGAAATATTTACGCAGGAAAATATTATGTCGCTTTATGATATTTCAGAAGAGATGTATGAAAAATATTTCAGATAAATGTGCATAAGCATTTATATATATTATTATCCGAAAAAAATTCGGGGAAGGAAGTTAAAAACAATGAAAAAAAGATGTGTGTTAACAGCTGTAGTGATGGCAGGTTCAATGTTCCTTAATGGTTGTGACAAGAAAGATGTTAAGCCGGTAATACTTGCTGTAAGTTTTGGTACAAGTTTTGATGATAACAGAGAACTTACCATAGGTGCTGTTGAGAAGGCTATAAGTTCGGCTAACTCTGACTTTGATACAAGAAGAGCATTTACAAGCCAGATAGTTATTGATGTGATAAAAGAAAATAAAGGCGAAGAAATAGACAACGTTGAAGAAGCTTTTGACAAGCTTGTCAAAGACGGTGTAAAGGAACTTGTTGTACAGCCGACACATGTTATCAGCGGTTTTGAATATGATGACCTTGTGACTGTAGTTGAAAAGTATGAAGACAAATTCGACAGCATTTCTATGGGTATGCCACTTCTTGATACAGATGAGGATTATAAAAAGCTTGCTGATGCACTTGTTGCGGATACTGAGTCATATAGTGCTGATGATACTGCTATAGTATTTATGGGACATGGCACTCATCACGAAGCAAATGAGTCATACGGAAAACTTCAGAATGTATTTTTTGAAAATGGAAATGAGAATTATTTTGTAGGTACTGTAGAAGGTACTCCTGCACTTGAAGATGTAGTAAAGGCTGTAAAAGACGGTGGCTATAAAAAGGTAGTTCTTCAGCCACTTATGGTAGTTGCCGGAGACCACGCAAACAATGATATGGCCGGTGATGAAGAAGACAGCTGGAAAACAGTTTTTGAAAATGAGGGCTTTGAAGTAGAGTGTATTTTAAGAGGACTTGGTGAAATAAAGGCAGTACAGGATATATATGTTTCACATACAGCTAATGCTGTAACAGCTTTGAAAAAGTAAGAAAAAGGTGAAAAGCTTGAAAAAATTGATCGGTATAATAATGCCACTTTTTTTATGTATTTTTCTGTTTTCTTGTCAGACCGAAGAAGACGGTATATCAAAATTTGAATTTTTAAATGCGTCAGCTTTGAATGCCGGAACATATGCAGGAATTGAAGTTGAGTCAAATTCTTCGATGTTTAAAGTGACAGATTGCACTATTAATGTTGAAGATGAAAAAATTTATGCAACGGTTACTCTTAGCGGAAAAGGATATGGGAAACTTTTTGCAGGTACTGCGCAGGAGGCACAGAAAGCTGATGAAAGTCTGTATTCACTTTTTACAGAAAATGCAGATGGTAAATATGAGTATACTATAGAAATAGAAGCTCTTGATAAAGAAGTTCCTTGTGCTGCGTGGAGTACGAGAAAAGAAAAGTGGTATGACAGGACGCTTATTTTTAAGTCGGACTCACTTAGGGACGGAGCGATAAAATAGCTATGGGTATACTTCACATTTATTGCGGTGACGGAAAAGGAAAAACCACGTCAGCGATAGGGCTTGCGATACGTGCGGTCGGCAGTGGTATGAAAGTATGTTTTGTACAGTTCATGAAAAGCAGTCTTACATCGGAACTGGCTGTTTTTTCACGTATTCCTGAGATAACGGTTATGAGAAGTGAAAAAAAGTATGGTTTTTACAAAGATATGAGCGAAACTCAGAAATGTGAGCTGGCATCTTGCCATGAAAAAATGTTGGAGGAAGCATTTGAAGGCGATTTTGACATGATAATTCTTGACGAGTTCAACTGGGCATACCATTATGGGCTTATGGATACCCAAAAAGCAGAAAAACTCATATCAGCAGGACTTGCAAATTCTGAAATAATACTTACAGGCAGAGAACCGGCAAAGGTATTTCTCGAAAAAGCCGGATACATAAGCCGGATAAATTGCGAAAAGCACCCTTTTTCTGAGGGTGTCAAAGCTAGAAAGGGGATAGAATATTGAAACCTGAATATGTACTTCCCGATGAAATAGAAAAAAGAAGTTTTGAAATAATCAGCGATGAACTTGGTGATATAAAAATACTTGATGAGATAAGACCGATACTTATGCGTGTCATTCATACTACAGCTGATTTTGATTATCTTGAAAATCTGAAATTTTCTGAAAATGCAGTAAAAACAGCACTTGACGCAATAAAAAAAGGTGCTGTATTTGTGACTGATACAAATATGGCAAAGTCGGGTATAAATAAACCTGCGTTAAAAAAACTCGGTTGCACTGCAGAATGCTTTATGGCAGATGATGATGTAGCGGATATTGCAAAGCAAAAATGCATAACAAGGGCTACAGCTTCAGTTGATAAAGCATCCCAAATAGACACTCCGGTCATATACGCAGTAGGAAATGCCCCGACCGCACTTATCCGTTTGTATGAACATCTGCAGTCGGGTACTTTCAGCCCTGCACTGATAATAGGCGTTCCTGTAGGCTTTGTAAATGTCGTTCAGTCAAAAGAAATGATAATGTCATGTGACACCGAATATATAGTTGCTTCCGGAAGGAAAGGTGGCAGTAACGTAGCAGCCGCTATATGCAATGCACTTTTGTATATGGCAGGTGGCAGATAAAACACCAAAACCGCTGATAATGAAGATGTCAGCGGTTTTGGTGTTTTTATTTATAAAGTTTGTTTTCGATATATGCCATCATTCTGTTGTTGATATATCCATAAGAAATAATTGCAAATAATGGAGTAAAGCACATGATAGTGATGTTGTCTGATAAAATAGAGAATATGATAAGCCCTGCGATAATAAGGCATGATAATATCAGCAGATACAAATGTTCTTTATACCATTTCTTTTTAAAATATTTCTTTATATCTTCTACTGAAAATGCACATTCTTTTTTTGTTGTAACGTCGATTTGAATAGGTTGAGTTCCGGAACTTTCATTTGAATTTTTTTCACCGGATAATAACTCATTTATACTGACATTAAATTCATTTGAAAGTAACTGTAGCATTTCTATATCCGGCATATAGTTCCCGTTTTCCCAGCGGGATATTGTTTTGTTGCTCACTCCTAATTTATCACCGAGGACTTCCTGAGTAAATCCGGCTTGTCGGCGAAGTGTAGCAATAAATTTTCCTGTTTTTATCTGATCCATAATATCACCTCTTAGAATATTATAAACTATTTGTAGTGAGAATTCCTCCCCATAAATAGCGAATGCCGTAAATACGTGGTTCGTGATTGTTGGGAATTATAAAAAATATTTCCTATGTCAGAGATTATATCATAAAATGCGACAGAAAACAAGTATAGTTTATATGAATAAAAATAGGAAAACTTATTTTGAAGTGGGGTCAATAGCTATTTATGTTTTCAAAGTATATATATTAAAAATACCCAAAAAATATTTTGAATTTGCTATTGCCACGCACATTGAAAGGTGATATACTTTTTATTTGGAAATGTACTCTATAAAGTAAATATTTTTATGCAACCTTTTTAATACTGTGAGCGTGTTATTGGTGAAGCGTCAGATAAATCGGTTGCTGATTGCAGAAAGGAGAAATTTGCGGTGGGTAAAAATGCCGTAGAACTGTCTGCCAGAGAATTGGTTGATAAATATTCATCTATGATATATCGTCTTGCATATGTAAGACTCAACAGCAACGCTGACGCTGAGGACATAACACAGGAGGTGCTGTTAAAATATATACGTGCAGATAAAAAGTTTAAAGATGAGGAACATCGTAAAGCATGGCTTCTTAAAGTTACTGCAAATGCAGTTGTTTCGCATATAAGAAGTCAGAAACGCAGTCAGATGGTAGACCTTGAAGAAATTGAAGAAGTGGTTGCAGCACCTGAAAATAAACATCGTGATTTAAAATATGTCATAGAGCAGTTGCCCGAAAAATATCGTATGGTGATTCATATGTTCTATTATGAAGAGTTAAGCATAAAAGAAATATCAGAAATAACGGGTGACAGTGAAGGTACAGTGAAATCGCAGCTATCAAGAGGACGTGACAAATTAAAGAAATTGCTTGAAGAGGGGTGAGGATTATGAATGACGAGATAAAAACATTTTACAATGATATGGTTGAGGAGATAGCACCTGATGAAAAATTTCTCAACTCGCTTGTTGATGTTCTTGAAAAAGAACAAACTCAGATGAAAAGGCAGAATACAAAAATATACTATATGAAACGCATTTTACCGATGGTAGCGTGTGTTGTGCTTGTTGTAGGAACAGCTGTATTTGCAGGTATAGGAAAAGATAAACAGGGAACAGGTGTAAAAGTCCAGCATGGTGATATAACATCTCCTGTACTTACGGGAAATTTTGAAAAAAATGAAAGTGTCAGCCCTGACAAATCAGAGTATATCTCAAATCTGTACAACAGACTTATATCAGATACATCGGCATATATATATGTAAATAATGAAAATACATTTGTAGAAGAAAAACTCGTTTCAGATGAAGAGAAGAAAAATATTCTTGAGATTTTAAAGAACGGTACACTGACAGATAAACACGAAAAATCTGATACAAAATTTTTTATGGCAGTCTTTAGTGACGGCGAAATACTGAAATTTAATATTTCCGATGATACATATATGGAAATTCCGTCTGAGGAAATATTTTTAAAAATTTTTTTAAACTGACTGCAACCTTTTTATATTGTACAGCGTGTTATTGATGTAGGAGGCAATAAGATGCCAAGAACAATGTTTTATATCTAAAGAAAAGAGAGGATTTTATATTATGAAAAAGAAAGTAAGAGTATTATGGTTGTGTCTGGCTATGGCGATGACAGTTTCAACATTTGGTGGTTGTGCGGATAAAAACAGCAGTTCTTCCGAAAAAGAAAGCAGCAGTATAAGCGAAACAAAGGAAGAAGTAACTGAAAGCAAAAAAGAAAATGAAAAAAATAATAAAGATGATAAAAAAGAGGAAAAAGTTGAAGGTGTGACAGGAAGTTATGCAGCAGGGATTTCTCCGGCTGATTTGAAAAAGAGATACGGTGTTGAAGAAACAGAAGAAATCATGCCACTCTATAACGTTTCTCAGACAGAAAACTTTACTTTTGAGTTTAATTTCAGTGATTATGAATACGATGTTGAGCTGTATGATTATGTTTCCATACACACAGACTATAACTGCGAAGAGGACAGCAAGATATACTACAATGCAATGACCGAAGTAGTTGACGATAAGAAAACAGTACTTACAGTTTCACCAATGTCACCTGTTCTAGCGTCACAGCAGCAGGATACCGAATATGTTTACGGCGGAGAGGATCAGTGGGGAAATGCGCCGATGTACTATATCGCTGTTCACTATGATATGGACGCTGATACACCGGTAAAACTTGATACTCCTGTAGTTATACCGTTTACAGTAAGAAATGAAGTAAATGCACCGACCCTTGACAGAAATGTTGACAGTGAAGGTTGTTTTTCATTAAGCTGGACACCTGTTGACGGTGCGGAAAAATACAATGTGTATCATCTTGTAACAGACTCGACATCTACAGGTGACAATAATGATGCGGTAAATGGCGCACAGAAAGGATATGATGCAGGCAACAATCCTGTATATCTTCTTTTTGATGCTTCAACAACTGATTGCACATTTAATAACTTTGCAGGTGAAGGCGGCGGAAAATCTGAACTTGAAACTTCTGACGGTATAGTAAATCTTGGTCAGAATTACTGTGTATGTGGTGAATATTACGTTACTGCAGTAGTTGACGGAGTAGAGAGCGGAATGAGTAATGGTGTGGGAACAAGTGATCTTGTGCTTCCGTACAAGACTGTAAATGATTTTAGTATAGAAGACTATGCCACACCATCAGATTTTCCATCTTCTGTAGATGTCTTAAATATTGACGGAAGTATCACATCAAGAGATGTTATATACACTCCGATTGAAAACGGAAAGTATTCATATGTTATAGAAGGCACATCACTTATGGGAAAAATAAGAGCGCTTGAAGATAACGCACAGCCTCCTGTACCTGTAATCGATAAAAATGATGGCGGTGATGTACTTCCCGAAAGCGATATAGACATGGTTCCTGATAATGATATAGAAACGATCATCGGAACAGATGACAATATATATGAAGAACCCGAAGTAACAGAGCCCGAAATAACAGAACCTGAGGCAACAGAGCCCGAAGTAACAGAGCCTGAGGCGACAGAGCCCGAAGTTACAGAACCTGAAGTTACAGACCCCGAAGTAACTAAAACAGAACCAAAATCACCTGAAAGTGATGAAAATATTATTGAAAAACAGCGTGAGAATACAGATAACCACATTTCCAATTCTCTTGATGAAAAAGTTATAGTAGCCGCAGAAGGAATATATGTAAATGCTGATTCTGCTGAAGAAGAATGGCTTGCGCTTAATATGATAAGCGGAAATGAAGAATTTTCACTTGAAGCATTTCCTTCACTTCAGGACCCGAACAGACTTGTTGACGTATTTTTAAAAACTATGCAACAAAATCCTTATGTGTTTGGAGTAGAGAGATATGCATATGATTATAATACATTTACATTTAAAGTACAGTATGCATATGACAAGGAAGAACTTACACAAAAGCAGACCGAACTTGCACAGAAGGCACAGCAGGTTGTTGAGCAGACTATAACTGATGATATGTCAGATGAAGAAAAGGCAGATGCTTTTTACGAATATTTAGAAGACAATTCTGTTTATGATGATGATGCTCTTAGTGCAGCAGAAGAGAGCGGTTTCCTTGCAGAAAATCTTTCTGACTTTAAAGACTCATTTGAGGCATATGGAATACTTGTAAACGGAAAAGGCGTGTGTGCATCATATGCAGCATCATACAGACTTCTTTGTGACATCGCAGGGGTAGAATGTCTTGTTGCTACAGGATATGTTGACGGAAATCTTCCTCATGCATGGAATATCATAAATCTTGAAGA
The DNA here is from genome assembly GCA_015066745.1 of Ruminococcus sp. Taxonomy (GTDB): domain Bacteria; phylum Bacillota; class Clostridia; order Oscillospirales; family Ruminococcaceae; genus HUN007. Next base: position 21,399 of record SVNW01000026.1, read on the forward strand.
TAAATGGTATGAAGTTGACTGTACAAATAACTACAATGTAACCGGAATAAATTATTTCCTTTACAAAGCTGATGATGAAATAACAAAGAAATCAGGTTATGAAAGAGATGCAGATTTTGCACTTGATATGATGCTTGAAGATTATAGCTGTGAAGACGAATCAAAGGATTACTACAATAAAAACGGACTTATTGCAAGTTCTGTTGACGAATATAAAGAAGTTCTGCTTGCAAATCTTAAAGAAGATACAACTTCACTTGCTGTACGCTGGTACGGAGAAGAAGTCGGAACTGAAGACGTGAAAAATACTATACAGCTTGCTTTTAATGAACTTGGTATGGAAGATAAATTAAGCAGTGTTATGTTTGGTGTTTGTGCAGGATTTATACTGATTGAGATAGCTTAATATGAAAACTAAAAACCGGTGCTTTAGTAATAAAAAAGCACCGGTTTTTCATGTTGAGAAGATCATTCTGTTGTAGTAGTTGTTTCTGAAGGTTTATCAGTTTGTTTTCTTGTTTTTTTCTTTTTCTCGACTTTTACATACTGACCAAGAGCTGCGTTGTATACGTAGCTTGTTTTCTTTTTGAGTATTATCATAAATACGGTTATTATTATAATAATTAATGCAAGAGCAGAAGCAAGGACGATAATAAGAGCAGTTTTGTATTTTTCTGCTTTTTCTGCGTCGGTAAGTCCACTGTATACTCCTTCTTTACAGTTTGTGATAGTTACACTTTCAATAGTCAGCATAGTATTATCAGTAGCTCCGATATTTATTGCGTCCAGTTTTGAAAGGTCGTCTGTTCCAAAAGCTTCTTTTATTGCTGCAAGAGAATATCTTGCACATGTTTTATTCCATTCATAAGGTTCTATTGGTTCCCAGACGTGACCTGTTGAGTTGGCTTTTGGAGTATCGGGTGATGACCAGCTCTGAGTGATGACCTGAAGAGGACAGTTTAATAAAGAAATTCCTCCTGACTGAGCGGTATATGAATATATAACTATTATTTCTGTATCTTTTGTAAATTTTGACTTGTCATATCTGTCAAGCATAAACTGATAATTGGCCCATGGTTCAAGAACAGGAACCTTGGAACAATCAAATTCGATATAGTCTGAAGCTGCATGGCATACAGAAGTTGAAATGCCAAAAAGTATTATGCAGATTGCTGTTAATGCTGAAATCATTTCCTTTAAAAATTTTTTAATACACATTCTTATTCCCTCCGTTTACATATGATTTTTTTGATTGTAAGTTGTTAACATAATTATATCATAAAACATATGTTTTAGCAATATCTATATTTTGTTGCAATTTTTTTATTAAATTTTATGTATTTTTACGCAAGGTTTTGGTGTTTAATAATTGTTGTTTGTGATAATATAACAAATAATATGATGTTTATGAAATTATCTTGAATTGTTGTTTTAGTGTTGTTATAATTAATATATAAATATTATCGAAGGTGGTGAATTTATGTTGAAATATAGAAAAAAAGCGATTTTGGTTTTGTGTATGGCGCTGATGCTTGCAGGGTGTTCTAAAAAAGAAGATGAACGCTGGTCTTCAAGTGTGCCTATCGTTACGACACAGGAATCCGAGAACAAGCCGGAAACAGAAGATGGTGATGATGTAAGTACGGAGTATAACTATTCATATGAAACACCGTCTTTTAACTATGAGAGCGGTTTTTATGATGACAAAATTTCTTTGGAGATAAGTCATGAAAACAAAGAATTTCAGATACGTTACACGCTTGACGGAAGTACACCTGATTTCAATTCGGATGTGTATTCTTCACCTATTACAATAGTAGACAGAACACAGGAAGAAAACGTGCTTTCAGTAATAAAGGGGACTGCTCCGTCAGGGGACGAATATCAGCCTGAAATCAAGATTAACAAGGGTACAGTTGTCAAAGCAGCTGTATTTGATAAAAACGGCGTTTCAGGACCTGTTACGACAAATACATATTTTGTAGGGCAGAAGCAAGCTGAAGAATATAACGGACTTCCGGTAATTTCAATATCGACCGATGCTGAAAATCTTTTTGACTATGAAAAAGGTATATATATGCTCGGAAAAGCATTTGATGACTGGAAAAGTACAACTAATATCTATATGGTTGAAGAATGGAATTATGAAGGCAATTACAGTCAGAGAGGACGAGAGTGGGAAAGACCGGTGGTTTTTGAACTGATAGAACCTGACGGAAAAGTCGGATACGAAGGAGTGTTCGGACTCAGAATAATGGGAAATGCCACAAGGTCATATGCTCAGAAAAGTTTCAGGTTGTATTCCCGTGAAGAGTATAGCGGTGAAAAAAATATAAAGTACCCTCTTATCCCAAATGCAACCAAAGAAAATGATGATACTCAGATATTGAAAAAATACAGGACATTTCTTCTTAGAAATGGCGGAAATGATTGCAGTTATTCCAAAGTAAGAGATCCTCTTATTCAGCGTATGGTGTCTGACCGCAATCTTACAACTCAGGAGTCAAGGCCCGCTGTAGTATTTATAAATGGCGAATACTGGGGCCTGTATGCTATAGAAGAAGATTATAGTGATAATTTTATACAGCACAACTATGACATAGACAATAAAGATGCCATAATTATAAAATGCGGTGAACTTGAAGAGGGCGAAGAAAGCGATATGGATCTGTATAGGGAGCTTACCGGAATACTTGAATCAGATCTCACAAATACTGATACATATGCAAGGCTTTGTCAGATAGCTGATATACAGAACTTTGCTGATTACTTTGTTACACTCATATATACTGCAAATGAGGATTGTCTGCTTAATTACAACAATAACTGGCGACTATGGAGATCGAGAACGGTGACAGATCTTGCATATCAGGACGGAAAGTGGCGCTATATGCTATATGATACAGAGTTTTCGCTCGGACTTTATCGTGATGCAGGATATGGAAACCATAATTCTTTGCAGGAAGCAATGAGCGGAAATGTTTTTGAAAACCTTATAAAAAATGAGGATTTTAAGAAACTGTTTGTTACTACATTTATGGATATGAGAAATGAAAATTTCAATCCTGTAAGAGCACTTTCCATACTTGATGAACTTGACGCTGAGTACGGACCTGAAATAGGTGATTCGGTAGAGCGATTCGGACCGGGATGGGTTGCAAATTCGGGAGATCCAAAAAAGCAATATCAGGAGCAGATAGGCAATATACGTTCTTTTCTTAATACAAGATACAGCTATACACCGGGTATGCTAAAAAAAGTGCTGAAACTTTCAGGGGAAGCGGTCGATGTAACGTTGAGAGCTTCTAAGGGCGGAAGTATCATAATAAATTCTGTTTCACCTGATTTGTCGCAGGGGAGCTGGACAGGACAATATTTTACCGATTATCCTGTAAGTCTCACGGCAGTGTGTGAAGAAGGATATGAATTTACGGGCTGGAGCGGAGGAATTACCGAGACATCAGAGTCGGTGATCATGAGTTTTTCGGAAGCAGTTGAAGTTACAGCAAATTTTTCCGAAAAATAAAATCATAAACTATGTTGACCGACTGCCTAAAATAAGGTATAATGAATATATCAGATATTCTGATAAAATCAAGTGAAAGGACATATGGTTTATGGAACAGATTATTACAGTAAAGTTAAATTCTTTAAAAGATTTCAGAGAATTCATGGAGTTTGCAACAATGCTTAACGGTTCAGCGAGAGCTATTCAGGGCGAAACAAACGTTGATGCCAAGAGTACACTTGGTATAGCATCTATTATGGATCTCGGCGATTTTAACCTTAAGCTTATTGACTGCTCGGATAGTGAACTTGAAAAGTTCAAGAAGTGGGAAGTATAATAAACGAAAAACACTCCTTAACGTGTGATGAACGTAGGGAGTGTTTAACTTTTGTAGTTTTAAAATAGTGAAGAAAGAACGAGTATTAATTTTGATATTCTATTATCTGATTATTTTTTAGCGGATACGTTATCAGCGTATCACCCTGTAAGTTTTCTTTGTGCATGTCAACAGCGCATATCCGGTTATTGTCATAGGTGGAATAATAGTAAATTCCACGAGTGGTGTTGCAACAGGAAGAGTATATTGTGATTTCATAAAGATTGCTGTCTAAACGTACACAGCCTCTTTGCATTTCTACAGATTTTAATATATGAAAAAACTGACTTATACTTTCTGATTCGGAATCTCCGGATACGGAATTGAGTTTAACAAATGTTGCTCTTACAAATCTCGACATGGACGATGCATCGCCTGGAAGGCCTATAGCACCCATTCCACGGGAATATTTGTTTAGCTTCAGCTCAGTGTGTTTTTGACTGAATGTGTTTTCAGGTTCATCATTTTTAAGACTCATATAATTGTTCAGATTGAACATATGATAATCAAAAGTCGGATTGTTGGTAAGCACGCCAACGGGATTGTCATAAATTTTGATTCCGGATTTTACGGGTTCTAAGGTGACAGAATGTTCTGAGTCTGATATTATCCAGTGAAGAGACGATAAGGGAAGCTCCTGGCTGAAATCTTCTTTTAATATATTGATTTGTGCTAACAGCTTTTTTGCCTCTGATACAGTAGCACATTGACATAAGATCCATGGAATAAGTTCAAATGGCGTTATATTGTCCTTTCCTTCGCAAATCGGCTTGTAGTCAGCGTTTACGGGAAAGTTCAGTCCGGCGATGCTAAGGCCTTTTTCATTTGTTGCGTCATAATACAAAGGATAACCTTCCAAAACATATGCCATTCCGATGATAGCAAAATGATTTTTTATTTGCCCTGCTTTTCTAAATGGAAACACATAATTTCGTGGTGTGATCGTAATGGTTTCCCGATACGAATATTCTAAGTCCAGATTTCTGCCAAAATAATGATCTTTGGTTTTGTATGACACGGCTGTACACATAATATGGCCTCCTTATACGGATAATATTGGTTTGCATTTGCTTATATATTATACCGTATAATATTGATATTATTAATTGATGTTACGAGTAATGATGTGAAAGAAGATTGAAAAAAGTAGTAAATTGATGTGTTTTTAATTTTGTGATATAATATTCAAGTCGGCTTCTTCCGTCAGGAGGGAGGTGGTACCGGTGCTATATTACATAAATTCGTTGCTTATTTCTATTGGAGTAGAAGTTGTCTTGTACAAACTCTACAAGAGGCTGAATAAGAAATAGAAGTTGCCCGACACAGCACAGTTATCCTTGCAAAAGGAAAAATCCCCAGAGTGCCAGCTCTGGGGATTTTTTATGCGTGGTACCAGTCCACTACATAAATTCGTTTGATATATTCATTATATCATGGATCTATATGGTTGTCAAATGGTTTTGGATTTTTGTTTTAAATACCATTGACACGTCAATGTAGAGATGATAAAATTAAGTTGTCAGATACACGGGAGTTTTGCAGTTCATAAAAAAAATATTCGTCATAAAGCCCATAAATAGGGCGATTTTTTTGTCAACAAATTCTATTTAAATAGTAGCTATTTTCAAGTATTTGTGGTATAATAGTAAGTAGTACCCTAATAATACATTTCGGAGGCGGTTAAACATGAAACTTACTATTTCAGGATCAAAAAATTCAGAATCATTATACATACAAAAATCATATAAAAATAATCAGGGTAAATCATCAACCACAACGGTTCGTAAGCTTGGAAAACTTACAGAATTATGTGAAACACTTGGAACGGACAGAGATGGTGTTATCGCATGGGCTAAGGAACAGGTTAGAATTGAAACGGAAAAATATAAAGCTGAAAAAGAAACAAACAATGTTGTAATAACGTTTAAAGCCAACGAACAAATGGAATACAATCAGAAAAAGTTTTTCCTTGGCGGATATTTATTCCCTCAATCAATTTACTACGACCTTAAGCTCGATTACATATGCAAACGAATTAAATCAAAACATAAATTCGAATATGATTTAAATGCGATTCTTTCCGATTTGATATACACCAGAATACTTGAACCCAACAGTAAGCGTTCATCATTTAAAACAGCTCAAAATCTTCTTGAAAGACCTAGTTATAGTCTTTATGACGTATATCGTTCACTTTCTGTACTTGCCGATGAATGTGATTTCATTCAGTCTGAAGTATATAAAAACAGTTTGCTAACAACTAAAAGAAGTAACAAAATCCTTTACTATGACTGCACTAATTATTACTTCGAAATTGAGCAGGAAGATGGTGATAAGAGATATGGTAAAAGCAAAGAACACCGTCCCAATCCCATCATACAAATGGGTATGTTTACTGATGGCGATGGCATTCCTCTCGCATTTTCATTGTTTCCGGGAAATCAAAACGAACAAAAGTCACTAAAACCGCTAGAACAGACGGTTATCAGAGACTTTGGCTGTCACAAATTTATTTACTGTAGTGATGCAGGACTCGGTTCTGAATCCATTCGTGAATTCAATAATATCGGAGAAAGAAGTTTTATTGTTACTCAGTCGATAAAAAAATTAAAAAAAGAGGAAAAAGAATGGGCTTTGGATAATAGAGGATTCAGAAGATTATCAGATGGAAAAGAAATCGAAGATATCTCAAAAATTGATCCTGAAGATAAAGATGTTTATTACAAAGAAGATCCATATACCCCAAAACGAATCCACCAAAATTTAATTGTAACTTACTCTCCTAAGTATGCTATGTATCAAAAAACAATCCGTGAAAAACAAATTGAAAGAGCTAACAAAATGTTAGCTGAAGGTAAACATAAAAGAACTAGAAAAAATCCAAATGATCCAGCTCGCTTTATTAGTCAGATTGCAGTAACAAATCAAGGTGAAGTTGCCGACAAAAAAGTTTATACACTTGATGAAGAAAAAATTGCAGAAGAATCAAGATATGATGGTTTATATGCGTTATGCACTGACCTTCTGGACGATGATCCGAAAACAATTATCAATGTTAGTGAAGGAAGATGGCAAATTGAAGCTTGTTTCCGTAATCTTAAAACCGATTTTCAAGCCAGACCAGTTTATGTTAGGACTGAACAAAGTGTTACTTCTCATTTTCTTGTGTGCTTCCTCGCTCTTTTAATTTACAAGCTTCTCGAAAAGAAACTTAATAAAAAATACACCTGTGATGAAATACTTGATACTCTCAAAGCGATAAACTTTGCAGATATTCAAGAACAAGGCTATATGCCTCTTTATGAAAGAAACAGAATTACAGATGATTTACATGATATATGTGGATTTAGAACAGATTTCAATTTCATTACAAAGCAGAAAATGAGGACAATACAAAAAAATAGCAAACGCCATTAATCACCACAAAAATAACTACTATTCAAGAAAAATATCAACAGCCTCTAAAAAACGTACCTACGTTGGTTAGAGGCTGTTTTTGTTCGAACAACTGCAAAACTCGGGATTATACCACAAAGAGGCATAATAGTCAATTATAAGGCAGATAAAACATATAGCACCCTTCTGAAAACTCCAAGGATGCTATAAAAAGTGGTATTTACCAATAGGGTATATGATGATTATGGTATGCTCCAAAATCCTGATTATGACTTGTGTGGAACGGTTTATAGGTGCGCCAATAGACTACATTCAATTGCAATCACAAAGTCTCTGTGGAAATCATACTATTTCAGCGCCAAAATGCCCCCGGCAGTACGGATAATAAGAAGATGATCTGTGTTTATTTTCGACAGCTAACCCAAAACCCAAGGAATCTCAATATTTCAGCTCTCTGATTGTGCAGATAGAGAGAAGAAAAGCAAATTATTTTCTGACCGTAACGGTGTAAGTGCCATTCGCTGACTCGCCTATCTCAATGGAGAATCCGGTGTCTACGGTCTGACCACCGTTTGCATCATACCAATGGAAGCCGGAAATGCTGCCCGTCACTGTATCGCCTGTATGGTAGAAATTATCCGTGTCGGTATCATCAATTATGCGAATAAGCCGTCTGCCCTGATCCTGATTGGTGAACTCGCTGCCGCTTGCATAGCGGAAATAGGTGTTCCAGCCGTACTCGGTCGTTGCATCGATGTGATAGATGCGAACGCCCTCGCCTGCGGTCTGCCACCACGCTGTATTTCTCCCGATACCGCTGTTGTTGCCGTCCTTTGTAGCATACTCCACGATAAAATATTCGGAGAAGTAATCATCGGCAAGCTGTCCATTGGGAATGATGAGGCAATTTCCTGCATCCGTCTGCGCATTGCGGAGCGTAAAGGTCTTTGTCCCCTCTTCGGGATACCATACCTGTACCTGATCCTGTGTATACCATCCCTCCATCAGCTTGGAAAATGCGCCAAAATCCGAGCCTGCATCCATATCCATCAGCTCGATGCCGGCAGTGCCGTGCATCCCTTCACCGTCGCTGGGATTTGTGAAGAGGTAATAGTCCGGCAGACCTGTGCAGTGACCGAGCTCATGGCAATAGGAGCTGATATAGTTCACATAATTATCAGTACCCTCAATCTGTGCATTGCCGGTGATAATGTGTCCTATGCCAACGCCGTCCACACGGTAATCTGGATCGCCGAATGCGCCCTCACACGGCCACCAGTTATCATCTCCTGCCTTTGTGGGAGTGGTAAAGAGTGTTGCATCAATTCTGCCGTCACCGTTGCCGTCAAACTGCGAGAAGTCAACCTGATCTTTGAACGCCTCATAGCACTCCTCAGCGATCTTGACCTTATCGGTATCATAAGCCGACTGATTTTTCTTCGTGGTATAGCGGAACACCTGTCCTGTGAAATTCATACTGCCCTTTGAAGCGCGTTCGTAAAATGCCGGAAAGCTTTCAAAGGGATAGCAGTTGCTTGCTTCATTCGCTGCTCCGAAGGATATCTGATTCAGCTCGTCAAGTGTAGGCTCATAATCATAGCGGCAGTCCGGGAAATCCACATAGAATACAACAAGCTTTGCGTCGCCCTGTGTCGGGAGAGAAGCACCGTGCTTTGCCATATTTGCGGTGATAAATTCGCCCTGTACCTGCGGTTCATCATTATCACTTACCCATTCCGGCGTCTCACCGGAAATAAGCAGACTTTTCAGCAAACACAAGTCAGATACATCAAGCCTGTCATCTTTACACAAATCTCCTGCTTTCCAGTTCGGCAAATATGTATCAGGAACTGCCAGCAGCCATTTTTGCAGAAGTACAGCATCACCAACGTCTATCTGACCGTTGCTATTTATATCTCCCATAAAATAGCCGCTTGCAAGTCCTTCATATGGCTGTGTGGCTGGTTCGGAAGAGGGCTCGGTAGGCTCAGGCTGTGCATTTGCAAGGTCAAATCTTTCGGCATCGTCCTTGATCTTGCTCCACATATAGCGAAGCATCCAGCCGTCGAAATCCGTAATTTTTGCCGCAGAGCCTGCCATCATGATAGAATTTTCTCCGCCCGGAAAACCTCCTGGCGGGAAACCGTCTGATTCGCCTTCACCACCATAGAAATCCGTCATGCCGAAACCGTGACCGATCTCATGCTCCAGAACATGAAGGCTGCCGTTCTGAATCATACCAAGATAAGCTGTATCTGAAAGACGCTGTCCCCAGTCACCGCCGCAGCCGCCGATATCCGGAAATCCCTGTGTAGCCCACATATACATATCAAATCTCTTGTCCAGTCCGCCCGGATATTCATATCCGTTTTCTGCAAAGTGGTCAAAGCGTGACAGCTCCGATGGTGCGTATGGCTCTCTGTCCGGAATAGTATCTCTGCCATTTGAAGTATCGTACTGTGCATCATAATACTTTGTGTTCGTATATACAACTTCGTCATCATGCAGATCAAGGAGACAGCTCTTGTCGATGACCGCCCAACCCACGATCTTTACATCAATATGTTCATAAGGCCAGTTTTCATAGCCTGCAAGCCAGTCATTCCACGCATTGATACAATTAGAAAGAATTTTCTCAAACTTCTGCCGCTGCTCATAGGTAACGGTCTTATAGGACTGCCACTTCACTACATAATTGATCGTACCCTTTCCAGCAACAATCTGGTCAAATAATGTATTGCGGCGGACTGTGGACTGCTCACGCTTGATGCGGTTCTGCCAGATCCAGTCAGCAGCATACTGATATTCTGCCGGCATATCGCTGATGCTTTCAGCAGAAGCGGTGATGGTGACAGGCAAAGTGAAGAAGTGTCCACTCTGTGCCGCTATTGGTGTGATGCACATTGCAAATGAAAGCAATACGGCGGTAATCTTATTTCTTGTTTTCATAAATACCCTCCTGATTATATTTTTTTGTTTATGCGAATCATGAATAGCTCTATAGTGAAATTATACAGTTTTGAGTATAAATTGTCAATATATTATCGTGCGTATTTGCATACATAAATTTCAAAAGCAATTGTAATATTGTCTTGCAATTTTACGATAAATGTGCTATAATTTTACCAAGAAATGTTTTATGAGGTGAGAAGATCATGAAAAAGAAACCATTGATCGGAATTGTGATATCTATTCTTGCACGGAATCATATCCGAAACATTGTGCGTGGCGCTCTTGCTCAGGTAAATCAGGCAGGCTGTGACTGCATCGTACTTGCACCATTGTGCCATTTCACACAGTGTGAACACGAGCACTCCGAAGCGGAACGCAGTATTTACCAAATGATCCTTTCAGATGCTTTTGATGGCTTTCTGTACATTAAGGATGATGTAACAATGGGCAGTGAGGTCATTCAGGAAGTAGAAGAGCTTTTGCTCAGCTCACAAAAATATGTCATGACTGTGGACGAACGGGAGCACCCGATCTTTAACAGCACGCAGTATGATGATTATTATGATTTCGGCAAGGTCGTCCGACATTTGATAGAAGTCCACGAGTACAAAAAAATATATTGCCTGACAGGTCCGCAGGTGCTTTTTCAGGCACAGACACGCCTCAAAGCTTATCAGGATCAGATGACGGAACACGGCTTATATTTTGATGAAAGCTATTATAGTTACGGTACATTCTGGGTGGATTCTGCGATCAACTATGCACAAAAAATCATCTCCGAAAAGCTTCCCAGACCTGAAGCGATCGTCTGCGGCAATGATGTAACTGCAATTGCACTTATCAAAACACTGATGAGCGCAGGTATTCGTGTTCCGGAGGACATCGCTGTCACGGGATATGACGGATATTTGTTTGCAGCGAATATTGATGTTACGCTGACGACCTATAACCGCAATCATTATCAGCTCGGTGCAGACGCAATGCGCCGGCTGTACCGTAATCTGACTGGAACACTGTGCAGTCAGGTACACCATCCAGAAAGCGGGTTCATCATTGGCAGCTCGTGCGGATGCAGTACCGTTCCGATAAAGCAGACTATACAAGTGCAAAATGAAACAGTACCAAAAATGTGGGAAGAGGACATATTCTGTGATGATCTGCCATTCAATCTGGCAAAAGCACAGAATGTATCAGATCTGCTGCAAAGATCTTTATTTCATGCAAGAAAGTTGTATCAGGTAAAGTCTCTGCGTATTTATATGCACGAGCAGGATGGATTCCTTCGCTGTGCAGCATCACAGGGAGATGATTCAAATGCAGAATTTACCTTTTCTGAAAAAGATGCTGCCGGATTTTTGCAAAACAACGATGCATCCGAAATCATATTTTTGTCACCGCTTCATTTTCAGAAACGTGATTTTGGTATGATTGCACTGACATTTGAAGTGCCTGAACGGATTTACGACCATTATTATCTCCTTTTTGTCACACAGACAGAGCTTGCTCTGGACAGGCTGACGGTACAGGAAAGCCGCATAAAAGAAAACAGCATCCATACACAGCATCGTGAAGAAATTCGGAATCATCTGACATATCTGAGGGAATCCATCAGAAAAGAGCCGGGAAAGCCTTGGAAAGTGGAGCAGATGTGCAGGATCGCCGGTATGGGAAAGAGTACGCTGCAAAAGCAGTATAAATCCTGTTTCGGGAAAAGTATTTTTGAAGAGTTGATACAATTTCGTGTGGAGCTTGCAAAGCATCTGCTGAAGGATACAGCTCTTTCACTGGGCGAAATTTCGAAGAAGTGCGGATATTCCTCGGACAGCTATTTTATGAAGCAATTTAAGAGTATTACCGGAACCACACCGAGTGCCTTCAGAAAAAAGATTCAATGAGTAAAAAGTTAAGAAAAGTGGTGAGATGATAATAAAAGATAAAAATCGAATCGGCTTGTGAGAAAAATCAGGGCTATGCCTTCCGCAGACAATTACGGAGGACATAGCCCTTTTCTTATGCTATGATACTATTTATTCAGAATCTCCTGCATCATATTAGCCCCGTCCTTGAAACCGACCTTGTAGGCAGCTCTCATTTCAGCGGCAGCAGTATCGCTCACGCAGTCAAGTATTTGGTGGAACACGTCAATCTGCTCCTCGTTCAGTGAATTTTCAAACGGTATGCAGAGTTTATTGAACTCATCGGAGAACTCCGCGGAGTGAATATCGCCCTGTCTGTAATTGTACATCGCATCAATCATTTGTATTCGTCCTTTCGGTTTTATTGCTGTAAAACCAACCGTCCAAACATTACCAAATTTTCGTTGTTAAGGTGTTGCTTACGGCACACCTGTTTCAAACTCAATATCGGAAATATATCTTATGCAGAAATATCTGCAACATGATCTTCTGAAGGAAACCGGTATGAATTTTTTTGATGCCTGGGCTGCGAACTTTGCTCAGACGGTAACGGAAAATCAATTACTGCCCGAAGGTAACGGATATCAGCTGAAGACACGATTTGCAAACTTTACAAATTTACCTGAACTTATGTGTATGTTTCGGGAAGTAGCTGATATAAAGACTGCGGATACGCTTAATCTGAAAGTACCTGAATGTGAAGCGATAACTGTTGTTGCGAAACCGACAAAAACTCAGGAAAAACTTATCGAATCACTCGGAAGTCGTGCTAAGGATATCCGACTCAGAAAAGTACTGCCGACTCAGGATAATATGCTTAATATAACAACTGACGGTAAAAAGATAGGCTTGGATCAGCGACTGATTGATCCTTTGCTTCCCGATGAAGAAGGCAGTAAAGTGAATATGTGTGTTGACAACGTATATGATATCTGGCAAAAGACATCTGAAAACAAATCTACACAGCTGATCTTCTCAGATCTCGGAGTTCCGCAAGACCCGGCAGATGAAAAGAAGAACGGTAAAAAGTTCTGCGTATATGATGATATCAAAACTAAGCTTGTTTCTAAGGGTGTTCCTGCAGAAGAAATAGCTTTTATCCATAACGCAAAGACAGATGAAGACAAGGCGAAACTGTTCGCTAAAGTGCGTACCGGTGAAGTTCGTATACTGATAGGCTCTACGCTGAAGATGGGAGCAGGAACAAATGTACAGAATAAGGTTGTGGCAAGTCATGATCTTGATGTTCCATGCAAACCGGCAGATATGGAGCAACGACGTGGGCGAATGGTACGTCAGGGAAATGAAAACAAAAAGGTACAGCTATTCAGATATGTTACAGAAGGCACGTTCGACGCCTATATGTATCAGATGTTAGAGAATAAGCAGAAGTTTATATCGCAGATAATGACTTCAAAATCTCCTGTACGTTCGTGTGAAGATGTTGATGATGTAACACTGAGCTATGCAGAAATAAAAGCATTATCCGCCGGCAATCCTCTTATCAAAGAAAAAATGGATCTTGATGTAGAAGTTACAAAGCTGAAAATGCTCAAGGCAAATCATGATAATCTGCAATTCAAACTTGAAGACAATATCGTAAAGGTGTTTCCAAAACAAATATCACAGCTTGAAGCAAGGATAGAAAAGATTAATGATGATATAAAACATCTCAATACAATATCCGGAGAAGAATTTCCGGGAATAAAAATTGGTGATAAGTTTATATCAGACAAGTCTGAAGCCGGTGAAGAAATGCTCAATGCAATAAGAAAATCCTCTGTAGGCGGCGGTTACAATAACATTGCCGAGTACAAAGGTTTTGAAATTGCTGTAACATTTGATACGTTAGCACAAAAATATATCGGACAAGTAAAAAATAATGAAACATACAAAATAGACTTCGGCAGCAGTGGGTCGGGTAATATTACAAGACTTGATAATCTTCTGAATGCAGATATGCTTAGAAAAATGTGTGATCATACAGCAGAGAGCTTATCTGAGGTAAGGAAACAGCTTGAAGATGCCAAAGCTGAATATGGTAAACCGTTTGTGTATGAAAAAGAACTGCACGAAAAGAGCGAACGTCTTGCTACACTTACAGAAATGCTCGACGTAAATGCAAATGCAGAGCTTGAACAGATGCTCATCGCTGATCCGTATTATATTGAGCTTAACGCATTTGAAATAGCTGTACTGGAGCAGAATGATATAAAACACGAAGTATCTGATGCTACGAGTAATGATGTGAAAGTAGTGAAGATAGAAAGAGAGGATAAGGAGAAGGTGAAAGAGCTTATTTCGATAGAAAGAGGATTGAAAAAGTAGAAAATTATATTTGCAAAAAATCCTTAGAGTTGTGCACATACCAAATTGTGCAGATAGCACGAAAAACCTATCTGTGGTGTATATTTTAAATTTTAAGCAACATACTGACTTCGTTTTTCTGACGGAGTCAGTTTTGTTTTTAGTTGAATACGCTCATCGTTGTAAAAATCAATGTACTGACTTATGAGGGAGATCGCCTTTGCATTTAAAGATAAGTGAAATGTTTGAATGCGAAATTTTCGAAAATGTTTCAAAACTTGTTCAAATTTGTTTAAAGTAGCTAAAGTTTCGAGCTGAAGTTTGCACAAGTTGCGTATTGCGGTTAAGTTTTGATTATGATATAATTTATATAAAGAAGAAAAAAGGAGGATTTTTTAGATGAAATTCACATGGTTCGAAAATGAGTTGAACAAAAAATATCTTACATACGCAGATGCGGGTAGGTTGTGTGGTAGATCAGGGACTACAATTAAAAACTGGGTGTGTGGATTAGGCATTCAAGATGTTAAAGTGCAACTATGTATGGCTAAGATAACAGAATTGCCTATTAATGATGTTCAAGCTGCTGTTGCCAATCATAATGCAATTGTTCAAAGGCAATCAAAGAAATGTAAAGAGTATTCCACTAGAATGGTAATAGAGGGTATAAAACAGATGATACGTACTTACGATTACTATGATTCTGGAGATAGAATATCTTGTGAAGCAAAAGAATTTATAAACAAACGTGTTGATGCTTTGTGTAATGAGTTGCGAGATATAGAAGCACTTTTTACATGATATATGAAAATGGGTTCGTTATAGGAGGGCATTATGATGAAAGAACTTGATAAAAAAACATTAGAAGAGTTAGAATTTGACGAAGAGTGGGGTATTACTGAAACAGAACTTGATGAAAGGTTCAATGAAGCAGTGCGCCTAGCCAAAGAGTTAGCAAGGATAAAAAAAGTACCAACATGTGAGTATGATGCTGAAAAAGGAAAGACATATTTTCTCTATCCGGATGGACATAGAGAATATTGAGAAAATGGCGGTGTTCATATGGAAAAAAAGCCGATGATTCTTGTGTTTGCCGGACCAAATGGTTCAGGTAAAAGTACGATTACTTCTGTAATTACTCCTGTAGGTGAATACATAAATGCGGATGATATAAAAAAAGCTGTAGGCTGTACTGATTTAGAAGCAGCGCAAATTGCAGAGCAAAGGCGTAATACTTGTTTAGACACGAAGAAAGATTTTACTTTTGAGACTGTTTTGTCTACTGAAAGAAATCTTAATCTTTTGAAAAAAGCGAAGGAAAACGGATACTTTATAAAAAGTTTCTTTGTTCTTACAAATTCTTCTGATATTAATGTTAATAGAGTTAAAGTTAGAGTGGCTACAGGTGGTCATGATGTTCCGGAAGATAAAATAAGAGCAAGATACGATAGGTCATTAAATATTTTGCCTGAACTTATAAAGGTCAGTGACATCTGCAATGTATATGATAATACAGAAAAAATCTTTAGAATATTCAGTAAGAAAAAAGATACATACAGAGTGTGGGAGAATAAATTTTGGGATAAAAGTAGAATAGAGAATCTTACCAAAGTATCGGATTATAGTTTGATGAAAACACAAAAATCATCTATCGATAATCCGTACTATATTCCAGGAATTACTCTTGAACAGGCTCAGGTTTTAAAAAAAGAGGGGATACAATTTGGTTATAATGTCAAAGAGCAGATAATCGCTGTTAATGTACAAGATAAAAATAAAGTGATGGATATCATTGCTGAACTTCGGAATAAAATGAGTAAATAAAAAAAGAAGAATATCTTCCGAATAAGAGTAGATATTCTTCTTTTTGTTTTTATCATTATTACAAATTATTTTGTTGATATTGGTTGGCAAGTTTATAAAACACAGTCTTTTTGAGATTTAGCAGTTGCATGGCTTTAGTGGCTGTTATTTTACCTGATTGCCATTCTGTATATATAGCATTCCAGTTATCCGGATAAGGTGTTTTGGGACGTCCTGTTGGCTTTCCTGTTTTGATTGATATCTTTCGCCCTTCGGCATCAACAGGCATTATAGCGATTCCGGCTTTTTGTCTTTCTTTGATAGATATTCGTTCTTTCTCTGATACATATGATAAAATCTGAAGAACCAGATCTGATATCAATTTGCCATCGAGGCTGTTTGATTGAGTATCAAGCAAAGGCATATCTAATACTTTGACATTTACCTTGAGTGTTTGTGTGAGGTGTTCCCATTGGTGCTTGATTTCAGTATAGTTTCTCCCTAATCTGTCAAGAGAAGTGATTACCAGTAAATCATTTTCATGCAGTATAGGAGCTGTTTCATCAGTTCCAACTAAGCTGTTATATCCTTTTCTGTTAAAGTCCTTTCCGGAAGACTTATCGCAAATTATAAATCTGTCATCAATTACGTATTCTCGTAACTGTAATAGTTGCCTGTCGAGATTTTGAGAAATTGAACTAACTCGTGCATATCCGTATGTCATAAAAATCACCTCAATAAAATAAAACAACAGTCAAAAAAGACTGTTGTCGGCAAATAATGAAAAAAGAAAAAAATCAAAAAGACATTAAGAAAGTAAAACCAAAACTTAAAAAGTTAGTTTTACTTTTATCAGTATAACATAAATTACGGAATATGTCAAATTATACTTTGCATACGTTCGTAAATGTATACTTATGCGAACACTCAAAAACATATTGATTTCATACAAAAATGATGTTCGTAAAAGTTATGATTTAATATTTTCGAACGTTCATATATTTTATATACTTTTACGGACAGGACTATGTATAAAATTATATTTGTGCTATAATAGCACTTAGATTTTTATATAGGGGGATATGATATATGGATGTTTTAAGTATGTTGGGTAATGGAGTACGAGCAATAACGATAACAGGACAGAAGATTATTTCAGAAAAACGCAATAATGATACTTGTGATGTTGAGTTGTGCCTATCATTGAAAGTACTGTATGATGATAATCAACCCAAATACAAATCTGAAACTATCGGAGAATACATACTAAAATGGCTTGAATATAAGCGTAAGAAGCTGAAACCAACGAGTTTTGATAGATTGGACACTACCGTTACACATCAGATAATACCAATACTGGGTGATGTTTGTGTTAATGAGTTGACTACGGCAGATATTGAAGACATGATAAGGTTTTTGAAAGAAGAGGGATATTCATATTCTACTGTAAAAAAAGCATATGAAGCAATCAGGTCATGTATGAGATACGCTGTTAGTCAAAGTATAGTTGATAAAAATCCGGCAGATCAAGCCGAGCTGTCAGTAAAAGATTTTGAAATAAATAATAAAGTAAAGTTTTGGACAGATGCAGAGATGGATATATTTCAAAAAGAAGCATTAAAAATAGAGAATGGCAACTACAAATATCGTTTTGGAAATTGTTTTGTCTTGCTGATGTCAACCGGAATAAGAGTAGGAGAAGCTATAGCTTTGCAATGGTCTGATATAGATTTTGATAAAAGGCAAATGAATATATGCAAAAACATTGCTACTGTCAGAAACAGAAGTTCTGATATCCCAAGAAAGTATATTGATGTAGAGCAAAGTACGAAGACAAGGAATGGAAACAGAAAGATACCACTTAATGATGTGGCTATTGCCGCATTGAATAATCTTCAAAGTGTTTCCGGAAACAATAATAGACTCTTTGATACTACATATCGCAGTCTGGATAGAATGTTTAAAATTATATTGAAAAATTGTAACCTTCCCAGAACCGGAATGCATACGCTCAGACATTCATTTGCAAGTAAATTATTTCGCTTAGGTGTTGATGTTAAGATTATAAGCGATATATTGGGACATTCAGATATTTCAATAACGTATGATACATACGTACATGTAACACAAGAGCAAAGAAAAGAAGCTGTTGAGTCGCTATGTGAAAAATGAGAACGTGCTATAATGGCACATTCTCATTCGAGCTTTTATTCATATCTTTGTCTATAAGGTCGTTTATATATTTATTCAGACTCATTCCTTGTGATTTTGCAAAGTTTGCAACAATTTCTTTCTTTCCTTTTGGGAATGTTATATTAACTCGGTCATATGCTTTGCGGTTGTAACGATTTTTGGCAGCTGTTGATGAATTACCCATGAAAAATTACCTCCCGGTTATAATTGTGGTTTACACTTGCATTATAATTGTATCATAAAAACATATACTGGTGCAAGTAGTGAATTGTATAATCTTTAAATGATATACTGGTGTAAGATTGTTTAGTATGCTTATTGAAAAAAATCTGTAATTCTGATATAATGAAATTGTAAGATAAATTAAATTTATAAACGGGAGGAAATGTTATGGAAAAAAGATATGATATTGACGCAGAAAGAGAAGTTTTTGCTGATAGAGCTAATAAGGTTTGTGCAGATTTTGCAAAGTATCTTAGGGTTAAAGGTTTAAATGAAAACATGGATGAAGAAAATCCGATAGTAAAAAAATATTTTGAGGCAATTGATTTGGAGAGGAAAGCGTATAAATTAAAAACTTATGATGAAATAGATGAAGCGGAGAGAAAATTGAATGAAATAAGAGGTTTCTATTGTGAATTATTATGATAAATTATTTGAGAATGAGGAGCTTGAGGCTGCATATCAAGATATAAAATTTGGATATACTAAAGGTAAGACGTCAGTTGAGAAGCCTTTAGCAGTTGTTCTTGGTGGCTTACCCGGAGCAGGTAAAGGGAATATTTATAACTTTTATGATGAAAAATTAAATGATAACATAGTTCACATCGATTGTGATAAGTTTAGAAGATATCATCCGGATGCAGCGTCTTTTTCTCCTGAAGAATACGGTGATAAAACTAATGAGTTTGTATTTGCAGTAGTTGATAGGCTTATAGATGAATTAACACCTGAAAAATATAACTTTATTGCTGAAAGTGCGATGCGAACGCCGAATACAGCTTTTTATAATACCAACAATCTTAAGCCATTGGGATATAGAGTAGAACTTGCTGTTATGGCAACAAATATTGAAACCGCATGGCAAGGTACAATATCACGTTTTGAAACTGCAAAAGCAAAGTATGAAGAGGATATTGCAAACGGTGTGCCTAATCCGGAACCGCCAAGACCTGTGCCAAAAGAATTTTTTGATGCAGTCAAGGATAACATAGAGAACAGCTTCAATCTGATATACATATCCGAAAATGAAAAAGGAGAACATCAGACTCCGGTAGATGATATCTTTGTATATACTCGCAGTGGAGAAGTACTATATCATATGACTGACACTCCGGATCTTAATCCTGTTCCTATTCTTAGTGCAAGATTACATAATTCTGAGCAGGAAGCTAAAGTGAAAATCGAGGAGTATGTATCAGACTATAAGAAGTCAGTGAGTGCAACTTCAGAGCAAGCACCAGTTCAGTTCAGATACAAAGAAATATCGATGCAGGAATTTGTTGCGTGTCATACGGAACTTAAACAATTATGTTCGTGCAAAAAGAGTGAAGACGGCATAATCATGAAGTATGACGCTGCCAACGAACAGAAAATAAATAATATTTTATCAAATGTGTCAGTAAAAAATATGAAAAAATAAAAAAATCGGTATTGACATACCGACTTAGAGATGTTATAATTTAATTGGATGTAAAAAACGAGCATCCCACAAGGTATAAACCATCGCCAAATGATTTATACCTCATAATCAAACAGATAGAAACAGTATCTGAATGACTTAGCGAAATGCTATCGTGTGCATAATATAATGCATTACTTGTATTATAGCACTTAAAATAGAAATTGTCAAGCTTTCAGAATCACAACACCTCATCTTGTTTGGTACTGGAGCTTGACTTTTTTTGTCCGGATACAAGTAACTTGACAACTTAATACGATACAAAGCACAAAAGGTTTTGTATGTAGCCTTCAAAAAGATACGCAACGACTACCTGGTTTTACTTGCGAAAACTAAAATAACGATGAAATGTTTTCATGGACATTGAAGTAAAGATACGAGCGATAAATATCTTGTTTGATAATCGAACCGGCAATCGATGAAGCCGTAACCATACAAAACTATAATGATACTTCTCGCGAGAGCCGAAGCATAGGAATGCTCGGAACAAACTTCTGACCTACTATACGAAGTTTGTTATGAAAGTTGTAGCCGAACAGCTGACTTTGTAAAAAAATCTTTGACACTTTATGAAATGTCAAAGATTCTCCTGGATGACAGGGGCGGTAAGAATCGAACTCACGTCAAAGGTTTTGGAGACCCCTATTCTACCATTGAACCACGCCCCTATATGTAATGCGTGTCGCATTCAACGTATTAAATTATATCATAAAAAAACATAATTGTCAATAGTAAATTTTAAAATTTTTATAAATTTATTTTAACTATTTTCAGCAAGAATTCCCCCACCTCTAAGGTGGGGGATGAATTGCGCCATCACGCAAATCAATTTTCAAAACCTTGACAGACATGGTATAATAGAATTATGAAAAATAACGGAATAACAGAGTATTTTGAGGAAGTAGAAACAGAAGAAGAGTATAATGGCTATTTTTGCAGGATA
>SVNW01000027.1 GCA_015066745.1 Ruminococcus sp.
TACCATTTTTGATAAGAGTTTTCTATTGTATCTTAGCATAAAAATTTTTCAACTTATTTTATTGAAAACTTTTATTTCTTGTTGAAAACTTTTTGATTTTTATTAGAGGTGGGGCTGAATAGTAACGGGGAAAATTGATTTGCGTGATTTTATCTACTATTCCCTTGACTTTTCTACTAATTAGGAGTATAATTTAGGAGAATAATATTTAGTAGTAGGAGAAAAAACTATGAGAAAATTTGATTATTTAAAATTTGAAAAATGCTTGTGGGATAACGAAATACTCCGCTATCTTACACAGATACATGAACATAAAGGCAGACAGGAGTTGTTTTCCCGTCAGAAGCCCGTTGAATTAGAAAAACTTACCGAAGTTGCAAAGGTCCAATCCGTAGAATCATCTAACCGTATCGAGGGTATCATAACGACAAGCACCCGTATCGGTCAGATCGTTAAGGAGAAAACCACCCCGAAGAACCGTGATGAAAAGGAGATTGCAGGATACCGTGATGTTCTGAATACCATTCACGAAAGCCACGATTACATTTCCATCACAAGCAACATCATTCTTCAGCTTCACCGTGACTTGACAAAGTACTCCGAATCAGGCTTAGGTGGCACCTATAAGATCACACAGAATTACCTGAAGGAGACACGCCCTGACGGTTCTGAGTTTATCCGCTTTACGCCTGTTCCGCCCTATGAAACTGCACCATGTATTGAAGCGATATGCGAGAGCTATAAACAGACTGTCGAGTCTGAAAAGATCGATCCGCTTCTTCTTATACCTGTTTTCATCCATGATTTTCTTTGTATCCATCCGTTTGGCGACGGAAACGGCAGAATGAGCCGACTTCTGACATTACTGCTTCTGTACCGAAACGGCTACGAGGTCGGAAAGTATATCAGTATCGAGAAGCATATTGAAAAGACCAAAGGTGCATACTATGACGCTCTGGAAGAAGCATCAAAGGGCTGGCACGAAGGAACTGACGATCCTACACCGTTCATCAAATATATGCTGGGCGTTGTTCTTGCCTGCTATCGTGAATTTGAAGAACGAGTAAAGATTATAGGTGAATCGACCGCTATTGAGATCAGAGGTGGCAAACCTAAAAGTATTGCTGTCAAAAGCAAAGCCTATGACATTGTTAAGTCAGCAGTTGACTCCAAAATCGGTAAGTTCACCAAGAAAGAAATTGCGAATATTTGCCCAAGTATCAGCGAAAAGTCGGTTGAGGCTGCTCTCAGGAAGCTCGTCGATGAGCAATACATCGAACGTCACGGAACCGGAAAGAACTGCTTTTATGCTAAGATTTTCTCCTAAAGTCTGTCTTTCTCCTAAATATGTTGTGTTTTTAGGAGAAAACTATTTTTAGGAGAAAAAATAGGAGAAACGCATTTGACATTCATAAGCACATTCCTGTCATATGGAGTGTGCTTGTTTATTGATTGTTCTCAATAAGCACCCATATCTCTCCTCGCAGCGTACTCTGCCCATCGCTGTTCGGCATTTTCCTTGAAATGTCTGCCGTTGGCTTCATTGAACAGATCTGTCTTACGATCATCTGAACGATCTCTTCCGCTTCCTCATCATCACCAAGCCAATCAGCAAAGAAAGGAAAATCTATGTTCGCTCTGACCACATCAGAATATATCTGCTACTCTCTGAGATATCCGTCAGTCAGTCCATCTTCCGTACCATCAGCTTTTTCTTTTCCAGCGGAGGATTGATTGATGGATACTTGTTCAAACAGTAATTCTTTCTTCTTCCTGCGGAACATCTTTTTCGGAATACTCGTAGAAATCATAGACGTACTCGATACGTCCGCTCTTCGTCTGATTTGGCATAAGCTTCGATACAACAAGGTATCCCATTTTTTCAGCTCCGCCAGGGCAGATTTGATAGCGGACTCCTTTTCCCTGCATATATTCGTGCATTACCATGACTCCCATTTCGTGTATTACCACAATCAAATTTCTCTTTTCAATATGATTTATTGAAAAGATTACTTTCTGTTTTTCGAGTGAATTTGATTACAACTCGCTGTTCCTCTTTTTTATTAACGGAATGGCTTTTTCAAGCCAGAATTCTCCGCTTAGTTTTCCACAACTCATGCCACCTGATGCATATTCGCTTACAAATGGCATAGATTCAGGCGTGAGTTCTTCGCAACATTTAATGCGGTATTCTGATTTTATTATCTCTTCAATATCCTCCGGTTTCATCGGACATTCGTATTTTTCAAAAATCTTCTCCAAATAACCCCAGAAATATGGATCTCCGCGCAGACCCCATTTTTCCGGTCTTTTCTTAAATAACGCTGATGCTTTCATACATTTCCACCTTAATTTTTTCTTTAAATAATCAGTCCACCAGAAATACCATATTTTTATCTTTTATCTTAGATCAAGGAGTTGTCTGTATTCATAGTCAGGGTTCTTGATAAAAAACATTTTTTCTTTACACACAGATATATCACAGTTAATAATATTATAAACATGCCATCCATAATACCATCGCTGACTGTCAACATCGACATATCTGTTGTTGTATATTATCCTTCCGTACTGATTTTCCTCAAGAATAAATGCTGTTTCGTAAAGGTGATTCCTTTGATAGAATATCGAGTTTTCATCGTTAAATGCCTCATTATGTCCGTGCCGATTTGTAGTACACCACACGACGTTTTCATCACTAAACATTATTCTGTATTTGTCATCTTCCCTGAAAATACGGATAAATTTTAACAAGTCGTTATAATTACTGTATTGGTCATGAGTGCCTTCGGTAAATATGTTTTTTTCATAATGCCTGTATTTTTCATAATAAGGTTGCGCCGGTGAAACTCCGTGATCTTTTTTGTATCTGAGACTAATGATCTGTGCAGACACTTCACATTCCCTGAGTTTACTTACATCAATTTTTCGAAACATATCTCCGTTTCTTAACCGTGCATATTCTGAAGAACGTTCCTGTTTTTCGTAATATGTATTTAATGACTGAACAAATAGCATTTTTCACCTCTATATTCAAATATAAAGTTTTAAATCAACATCTACTATCAAAACTTTATAACAACCGGTTCTTCTGTAAATGAAGAAAAAGTAGCAACTGCATTTTTCATATAGAACACCTGTGTGTTTCCATCATTTTCATCATACATTGCTCTGAGATTTTGATAAGCGTCAAGCATTGATTTTCTTGCTTCAAGGCTGTCATCTTCTATAAGCTCACAAGCTATGCGAAGCCATTTTCCGTCTTTAAATGCACATATTTCAGCTTTTGGATTAGTCATCAACTGCTTTGATACAGGTTTGATTTTACCTGTCTGAATATACAGTTTCCCCTCATAAAGATTAACTGTTCCAAATGGTCTTACTCTTGGCTGATCACCTTCTACTGTTGCAAGATAATATACATCTGCCTCTTTTAAAAATCTTAATACATTTTCCATTGATTTACCTGCTTTCTGTTTTATTTTTTAAAAATAGTTTATATGTTAATATTATTTTTCCCGGTCATATTTATATGACGTACTTTCAAAAATATAATTTCTCTCCTCAACTTTAACTTCATTCTACCCCCAACGCCTTAAACACAGCATCTTCTGCACTTCGATAAAATTGCCATCTTGGTAAAGCGATACTATTTAAATATACGAAAAACTTTTCTTCTGTTTCTTTATCTATAAAAAAATTAATCTGTTTACCCATTTTCGCCCCCCCTTACTCCTATAAACATCAAACTTTCATTTGTTTTACAATACAGTCGTGCTTAAATAATTCCAAATTCTTTCAAATCAATTTTACTGGCCGGAATACATCTTATCATATTTCCGCTCCATTTATCCCCATTCACATATTCGCACCATCCACAAGTTTCACATTCCAAGACTAATTTTCGCTCTTTTTCTGTTTGAGCTACTATATATCTTAATTCGTTATATTTGCAAACCGGGCAATCTTTTCCCGATGAAATAGTAACCATATCCCAAAGATCATTTCCGATTATCATAGCTAGCGTGTCTGCTTTATCATACTTAATTTTTTCAAGTCTCTCAGCTTCCATACTCAATATTATTTCGGGATTATCAATAATATAAATCTTTGGATCAAGATTCAATAATACGTCTAATCTATTATTTTTAAGAGTATTTTCATTAAAGTATTTTTTATTTTGTTTTACCCAATTAACTATAGCAGAATAATAACTGAAATAATCTTGTATTACCTCTGTTTTTCTTAAAAGTTCAATGAACTCTTTACTCAATTTTGTTATTATATATTTTTTCACATTTTTCAACCTTTATTTTCTTTAAAAACCGATACCATTCATCATCTTCTGCATCCGGAACAATCTCGGCATATTTATCTCCAAACACATAATTTAATAAAAACTCATCAAATAGCCCCAAACAATCAGCTGTATTGATATCTTCATTTCCCCGAAAAAAACGATACACCTTAGAATCAATCTTATTTATCACTACAGGCTCATAAAGTATCTGACCTATATATAACCACTTATCATTACCGCCCGGAATATTATTCACCATAAATTGATAATCCTGAATTATATCTGCACCGAAAATATCTATTGAACCACAACGCACTCCATTACATTCTTTAAGAAAATCAAAATAGGATTGTATTTTTGGATTGCTATTATCCGATTGTTCGGTATTTCCATTTCGTATTTTTCCGATAATAATTCCATCCGGATCATTATTGAGTTCTAACCGTATAGTTTTAATAACTGTTTTCAATTTATCATTCATAATAATGTTTCCTTATTTATAACTATCGCTACATAAAATTTAAAAGACGTGTACAGAATAAATTGTAACATTTAATTCTTTATTTTCGGTAACTTTAGCTTCACATGATAGTGTCAAATCGCTCTTGCAACCATTTGTCCACAATTCAATATCTATGAAGTACTCTTCATAACAATTTTGTGGATTATCTGATTTAAATATATCCATTTCATCAAAAGCCTCTTCCGGAGGAAACGATAATATTTCACCGTACTGCAAAATTGCTTCTTCCAATTCATCAGAACTTAATTTTCCGATTTTATTCATTTCCTCTAATCTTCTGTATTCACCGGCAACAAGCAATCTGATTATCTTTTTTACTTTCAGCTTTATTAAATCTTCGATATCCATTCTACACTCCCCATATTACGTCACTTCCTGTTTAATGAAACTTGTCACAGGATACAGATTATTTAATGCCATATTCATAAGTATAATATTTTTTGTCTGTTATGTCAACATTCAAGAATGATTTTTACGTTATAAATGAGTCAATTGTCAAAGTAAATGCAACACGTTCAAAACATTGACGACTACGAAAAAATCGTATATAATTAATCTTATTGAAGCAATTGAGAAGGAGTGAATTTATATGAAAGAACTCGAATTTACAAGCACCCTTTCAAATGAAGAAATTGAACTGAACTTTGAAGATATTGATTTCTTTTCCGGTATTATGACAGGTCTTGAAGAAGCTCTTGCTTACGAAAAAGGAACTTCTAAAGCAGAAACAATTGCAAGAAAATTAAGCCTTCCGGATGTGAATGTTGCCGATGAAAGAAAAAAGCTCAATATGACACAAAAATCTTTTGCAAGTATTCTTGGTGTTTCAAAACGTACTGTAGAGTCTTGGGAAACAGGAAAAAGCACCCCGTCACCTACTGCACGAAATCTGATTTACCTTATAAGTCAGGATCATTCACTTGTTGATAAGCTTCAGAACCACATTTAAATTCTTTCAAAAATAATTCCGATGCCATAAACGCCAAAAATATACAGTTAATTAACTTGATTTTTGTTACTGTTTATGATACAATTGTAAAAACTAAAAGTTTAAAAATTATTTTTTTTAAGGAGATTTTACTATGAAAGAATTTATTATCGACGAATGTATAAAAGATCAGTTTGAATTATACTGTAACATATGTTCTCATTTATCAGAACATTATAATTCCGAATTTGCTCCTCCTGCTACACTGGAAAAAATCGAGCAATGGGAAAAGGATAACGATACAGAATTACCACATCAATATAAAAGCTGGCTGTTGTTAAGCTCAGAATCAAATATTTTAGATGGATATCTTGATTTTATATGGCCGGAATTAGGTGTGCTTGATGAAAAAGATGATAGTGTTGTTATTGGTTCTAGAATGGGTGATGGAGAAGCATTGGGTATCATGCGTTCTTCCGGCATTGTATTTACAGTTTTAGATGGAGAAGTTAGAGAGTTTGATGATTTCGAAGATTTTTTAACTTGTATGCAACTGTATATGGAACGTTTAGTTAAGGAACATTTCGGCAAAAATTGGGCTGAAGATTTTAACAAAAAATTTGGATATTAATATGATTTTATAACTGATATTGTAAACGTTCAGAAGCAATGTCATATTACCTCTCAGTCAGCTTCGCTGACAGCTCTCCTTAAAAGGAGAGCCATATTTCCTTCTGTATTTAACTTAAACTAAAATCCTGATGCAGTAAAGCCTCTCCTTTTAAGGAGAGGTGCTGAACGTAGTGAAGCGGAGAGGTGTAGATTTAGCTACACGAAACCATTTTCCATTGAAGAACTTGCTAAAACAATAAATCACATAGCATAATCGCTACTTTTTGAGGATGTAACGTTAATTCGTTACATCCTTTTTATTTCGCAGTCTGAACGCGATGGAACAGATAAGGGGTTGTTGAATTCTGATTTTATGTATATTTTACCGAGGATTTTTTCACCCTTATTAATATCTTTGCCAATGATACACAAAAATATTATAACATATATTTCTTAAAAGATGCAAGAATAATATTTTATAAATTTAATATCTCAAAACTTTATGTTATAAATTTTGCTTTTTAACTACAAAAACAAATCCGGACTTTAATTAATATCAGATTGATTGTATTTTAGGATTGCTATTCAGAAAGATTTGACTGACCATTAATTGATCAGCCGAATCTTTCTGTTTTTATTCAAAACATTTATTTCTCGCAATTTCTTTCAAGAATCTCTTTACATTTCTCCGCATACATCTCAAATCTCTTATCCTCAGATATAGTACCAAGAAGATTACGAGTATCACCTGTAAGCAAATGAGTTTCAGCCTGACTTATATAGTCCCCTATCATATCTATAGCATCATTTTCAGGCAATACGCTTATTCCACCTACCGGACCTTCGCTGAACATAGAGATCAATACTCTTGAAATCTGCTCAAGCTGAGCGTCAGTAACAGAATTTTTAAGAATTTCTGCAATATTGACTTTTTCATACACTACAAGTGCGGAGTAATCAGAAATTACAGTGTTGTTGATACCTTCGGCAAGAAGCCACTCCTTGATTTCCTCTGTTTCCGGTTCCAGACGTTCAACTGCGTGAATTCTTCCCCATCCATGAACTCTTTTTGCAAGTTCAAATACTTCCTGATTACCATTTTCCCAAGACATCATATTGAAAACTGAAAATATAGTAAATTCGTCACTTGATCCAAGCGTTCTGATAACATCTTTGAGCTGATCATCAGGTTCGTTAAATATCTCAACAATTAACAAACCAAGCTTGACCATATTTACATCTGAACTGAAAATACAATCGTTTGCGAGTGAATAAACCTGATTTGCATCAAGAGTCTGGGTATTTCTCAGAATATAACTTTGTATAGCGTCAATTCCGCTTAAAGGACTTACCTTGGCAAAAAAGTCCTTCATTCTTGTCATGACTTTTTCGTTATCATCAAGCATTGAAAAAGCGTCAGAAACGATGTCCATCTGTTCATCTGATATCTCAGAACGTCTCATATGAAAAATCATAACACCATCTAAAGCACCATCAGCCCATTTTACTTTATTTGTATCGCCATCGTCCTCTTTAGGAAGAGAAAAAGAATCAGGCAGTTCACCGTCTTTTAGATTTTCTCTTATCACTTCTAATAAAGATTTGTTGTTCATATTTTTCCTCCAACACCTAAAATTAGTAAATATATTTGCAATTGTCGTATAAATAAACCACTCACTCCTCCGGATACACAAACCCCCAGTCTTTACGGCACTTATCCATTATCTCCATAACAGCCATCGTTTCATCATGAGGAACATATACACTTTCATTTACACCTTCACGTATACATCTGTTTACTTCCTCTACCTCATACTCATACCCATTCACTTTATTTTCAATCACCACTTGCTCAACAAGCTTGTTGTTTTCGTCATAAAGCGAAACTCTGTCCGTGCAGAAAAACCATCTGTCAAATACTATCGAACCTTTTTCTCCTAAAACAACAGCACCATTTTCACATGGCATACTAAATGAAGTTGTCAGTGAAGCGTGTGAACCATTTTTATAACGAAGAATTATAGAATTAAACATATCTACATTACTTTTGCCAAATACAGCGTTACTTGATATTTCATCGGGATAAAAACCAAGAAAACAGCAGGCAAATGTCAGTGTGTAAACTCCGAGATCGAGAAGTGCTCCTCCTCCGCAATCAGGACGAAAAAGGCGGTCATTTTCATCATATTCGCACATACTGCAAAAATCAGCTTTTACAGCTTTTGGCGCACCTATTTTGCCTTCTTTAACCCAGCTAAGTGCCTGTTTAAAAACAGGGTTGCATTTCATCCACATAGCTTCCATAAAAAACAGATCTTTTTCTTTTGCAAGCTGTATTATACGGCTTAACTGCTCTCTATTTAAAGATGCCGGTTTTTCACAAAGTACGGACTTGCCTTTTTTTAGACACATCATTGTATCCGCATAGTGACTGGCTGTCGGAGTTGCAATATATACTATATCTATTTCTTTGTCTGATGCAAGTTCTTCGTAACTTGCATAATTTTTTTCCGCTCTGTATTTTTCTGCAAATATACGGGCTTTTTCTTTTGTCCTCGATGCTACAGCAGTCAGTTCGCACTCTTTACTGCTACATATAGCTTTTGCAAATGTATTTGCTATTCTTCCTGTACCGATGATTCCCCATCGTATTTTTTTCATAACGGTTCGTACCTTTCTAAAATAAAATTAACCAACAAAACATATGATTTGTTTTATTGTCTTTGATTATATGTCAGGTGAAATGTAATATTTCACATAAAGAATTCATAAGATATACTATTAGATTCTGAAATATGAGGTGCTTATATGAGGATAAATAAACGAATTGATAAAATAAACAGTATATTAAGGCATGTCAGATTAAACAAACACACTGTATGCACTCTTTTCACACTTATAGCAGGCGGTATAGCGATAACATACGGATTTCAGAAAACCGAAAATGCAGTTATGACATATGTTCCGGTCAAGCAGAAAGATACTCCCGTTATCGTGCTTG
This sequence comes from Ruminococcus sp., assembly GCA_015066745.1. Taxonomy (GTDB): domain Bacteria; phylum Bacillota; class Clostridia; order Oscillospirales; family Ruminococcaceae; genus HUN007. The sequence continues at coordinate 9,365 of SVNW01000027.1, forward strand.
ATGCAGGACATGGCGGAATAGACGGCGGTTGTTCAAGTGTAAACGGTGTTGCTGAAAAAGGTATAAATCTTAATATACTCCTTACTCTGCGTGATATGCTCAAAGCAACAGGATTTGAAACAGACGTTACCCGTGATACAGACCGTTCTATTCACGACAAAGGAATAGAGGGTATCGCAAATCAGAAAAGTTCTGATATGGATAACCGACTAAAAAAATTTAATGAACATGAAAATGCGATTTGTCTTTCTATACACCAGAATCAGTTTACCGATTCAAAATACAGCGGAGCGCAGATGTTTTACTCCCCTAATATTTCACAAAGCGAACAAATAGCCAAATCAGTTCAGGATAAATTTGTTGCATATCTTCAGCCTGAAAACAAGAGAGAAATAAAAGAGTGTGGCAAAGAACTGTTTTTATGCCACTTTTCAGAAAATCCGACTGTCATGATCGAATGTGGTTTTCTTTCAAATCCCGAGGAGGCCACATTGCTTGAAACCGAAGAATATCAAAGAAAAGTTGCGTTTACTATTTATTCGGCTCTTGTAGAATATCTTTCTGAAAAATAATTATTTTTATGCTAAGATCTATAGTTAAGTTATGATGTTCTGCGATTGACTTTAAGGCGTATTAAGTGTTATAATTAAGTTATAATAAAAATCGGAGGAACAGCCATGCTAAATAAAGATGCATTTACAAAATTTTCAGACGCACAAGTCGGTGAAACTATAAGTCGTCCCGTACTTGTAGCCTCAATTTCAGAAAATATCGCCAAAAATGGCAAACCATTTTTAAGAGTAAACTTAAAAGACGGATTTTCAGAAATAACTGCAAATATGTTTGAAACATCTGCTAAGGATCTTGAAAATCTCAATATATATAAGGAAACTATCGCAGATGTAAAGCTTGCAGTTTCAGAATATCAGGGAAGTAAAAGCTTTAAGATAAATGAAATATGTCCTGCAAAAGACAAATCAATAACTTTAGGAGATTTCGTCAAAGTTCCGCCTGTTGATCCTGATGTTATGTATGATGAAATATGCAGTTTAATAAGAAAATCAGCAGATGACTGCGGAGGAAAATATACAGCTTTATCCGAACTTGCTCTTGAGATTCTTTCTGATAAAAAAGCTTCCTATATGACTTCATCTGCCGCTGTTTCAATGCATCACAACCTCAAAGGAGGACTGCTTTATCACTCATACAGAATGGTAAAAGCCGCTGATGCCATATGTAATGTATATACAACTCTTGACAAAGAACTACTGCTGTGCGGTGCTGCACTTCATGATATCGGAAAGATATGGGAATACAAAACTTCCGCTTCGGGAGATGCAGAGTTTACTACAAACGGTGTACTCTTCGGACATCTGTATATGGGTGCATCACTGATAAAGCAGTATTCACAAAAGCATAGCTACAACAAAGAAAAGGTTCAGCTCCTTACTCATCTTATACTTTCACATCACGGAACACTTGAATGGGGTGCTGTATCATGCCCTGCCGTTGCAGAAGCGTTCGCTCTTCATTATATAGATAATCTTGACGCTAAAATGTATACGTGCGAAGAACAGTGTGAAAATCTTAATTTCGGTGAAATGACCGAGAAAAAACCGTTTGGTCTTGACAACAGGATCTATAAACCTGACTATAATAAATAATATCAATCTTGTAAAAAGCTATGACTCTTTAATGATATCTTTAAAGAGTCATAGTTTTTTTATGTTTTAATGATTTTCTTTGACGTATTTTTCCAGTGCTTCAAAATTTCCGCTTGGATATGCTGATATATCTTTGTTTTCTTTGTTTATAAGACAATCTGAAAGTAAAAATACTTTCATTCCAATAAGTTCAGCTACCATATCATCTGAAACATCATTGCCTACCATAAGGCATTCTTCAGGCTTTACGCCTATCTTTTCTGTTATTTCAAGATAATATTTCGGATTTGGTTTGCTGTAACTCATATTTTCATATGAAGTACAAAGCTCAAAATCATCACACGAAAGTCCTGTCCATGAAATTCTGTTTTCTGTAGCAATCTGCGGGAAAATCGGATTTGTAGCAAGTACCAGACGATATCCTTCTTTTTTCAGATTATTGATAAGTTCAGAAACTTTTTCATTGTGACCGCAAACATCTTTGACTCCTGTAAATTCGTTTCTGTAAAACTCATCAAAAATGCATTTGTCATCATATGCTTTCTGACCGTATATTTCTGAAAATTTACTCCAGAAAGCATCTTCGTTTGACATACTTCCGTTGTTCTTTATCATTGCGGAAGTACCCTTCCACACACCGTCTATAAGTTCTTCTGGTTTATAGTTGTGTGGTGCCATCTTTTTTGCAAGCAACTTAAAATATTGTTTTGTAAACACTTCCTGATCCATCGGAAGAAGTGTTCCGTCCATATCAAATAAAATCGTAGTTATTGCCATAAATGTATTACGCCATCAGAGACGGTTCCTCACTTTCAAAAATTATCTGAATAATGTATTTCTCTGTATATAAGCAGCATTTCCTCTGTCAATACCGACATCTATACCGCTTCCTCTTTCATAAGGCTGAACAATTACCTTAAATCCGGGATACTGATAATCAAGCATATATGATTCGCCCGAAGTCTGACCGATAAATGTTTTCCATGATACATCGCTTCTGAGAGCAGGGTCATATCCGGTAAAGGCGACCATCGCATCAGGGTCAACACGACATGGTGTATCCATAACGATCGGATTTCCGTTTGTCATTATAGCCACCTGTGCTCCGGGTCCGTTTCCTGTAAGCTGTGTAGTGAATATACCCTTCTGAGAAATAACACCGACACCTATAGGTTTAAGACCATAATCAACAGTATCTGTAAAAGCAAGGAGATCCTCACTTTCTACCATTATAGATTCACCCTGCATCAGTTCAATAACTGTAACGTGTTTTGCCTGACAAGCATAATATGACTCTGTTACACCGTTTGAGATTACTTTCATAAGAGGAATATTTTCACCTGTAAGTCTTCTTCCTATCTGTCCCAGAAGTGCTCCCATACCGCTTCCTGTAGGGCCGAGCATTACCTTATCAAATTTACAATCTCCATAATATCCTATCATTGCACCTGTTTTTGTGAATAATGTTCCCATACCGTCACATTCGGCGCAAAGAGTAAGTTCGTTTACCGCTTTTAAATAAATCATTTTATGTAATCCTTCCTGTTATATTTTAATCATTTACTTCTATTCCGTATCGGTTGCAAAGGCCTTCAAGGTCATCGCCTGTTCCCATTCCTACAGGATTGAAACGCCATTCACCATTACGAAAATAAAGTTCACCTACAACCATAGATACAACTTCTCTGTAATAGTCTGTTAGCTGATATCGTATAAATTCTTTCCCTGTTTTTACATCTATAAAACGTATATATGCATTTTTTAATCCGCTGAAATTATAACCACGCTGTTTCGCTTCATTGATTGTGATAACAAAAGCGATTTTTGTGATATCCATATTAAGCTTTTTCAGGTTTACTTCTATCTGTTCGCAGTCAGGTCCAAAATTTGTTCCTCCACTGCTGTCCCCTCTGTGAATTACAGAATCATCGGGACTTTGTAGCTGACCATAGAAAACTATCCATGAATCATCAGGTACTTTTTCACTGTCATTGAGTAAAAATGCCTCTATATCAACATCATATTCTACAGGTGTTGCCATATCCCAGCCGATACCAACACGAAAATGTGAAATGTCCGGATGATTTTTGCTTAGACTGTACTTCTCGCCTTTTTTCAGAAGTCTCTGTGCCGGTGGCAAAGCAGGTCTCGGTGGTTTTCTGACAGGTGCCTGCTGTGGTACCGGTCGCTGTGGCTGAGGTGCAGGTGCGGTTCTCTGCGGTACCTGTGGTTGTGGCATTGTCCGTGGTGGCGGTGGTGCCGGTGTCGGTCTTGGCGGTACCTGTTGCTGTGGCATTGTCCGTGGTGGCGGTGGCGCCGGTGTCGGTCTTGGCGGTACCTGTTGCTGTGGCATTGTCCGCGGTGGCGGTGGCGCCGGTGTCGGTCTTGGCGGTACCTGTTGCTGTGGCATTGTCCGTTGCTGTGGTGGCACCTGTGGCTGTGAATAATAATCATTTACAGAACCGACATCACCTTTTCTCAACAAAGCATCCGTACAAAGCATATCCAATTTCAGAGGTTCATATATTCTGAAGTGGTCGCGCGATATATCTGATACCTTTATAGGAGGTACTTTTTTCATCATTATTTTTATATTCTGCAATTTGTTTCATCTCTCCTTGATCAAAACATTTAATATTATTTATTATACAACAAAGCATGTGATAAAACAATATTTTTTTGTAAAAATAATAACAAATCAAATTATTTTTAAAAAAATCCTTTATTAACCATATACAAATATTATGATTTATGGTATACTATATAGTGCAAATTAAAACAAGGAGCAATTAATTTTATGACATCACATCCACAATTTGAGAAAATCAAAAATCTTACAGGAAATACTCCGTTATTACAGATAAACTTTAAATTCAAAGGTCAGTTGCGAAAAATTTTTGCAAAAGCTGAATACTTCAACCTTACAGGAAGTATCAAGGACAGAGTGGCATATTACATAATGGAAAAAGGCTACAGAGAAGGAACTGTAAAACCGGGAGATACCGTAGTAGAAGCTACCAGCGGAAATACCGGAATAGCTTTTTCAGCTATCTGCCGTAACCTCGGACATGATGTAAAAATATTCATGCCTGACTGGATGAGTAAAGAACGAATCAATATGATGAAATCCTTTGGAGCGGAAGTTATTCTTGTTTCAAAAGAACAGGGCGGATTTCTCGGTTCTATAGCAATGGCTGAAGAACTCGGAAAAAATGATAATGTTTTTCTGCCAAGACAATTTTCTAACGAAGATAACTGCAATGCACACTTCGACCTGACAGGTCAGGAAATCTCAGAACAGCTTGCAATGCTCGGTCTGACTGCTGATGCATTTATTGCCGGAGTCGGAACAGGCGGAACTGTTATGGGTGTAGGACGCAGACTTCGCAAAGATAATGAGTCCTGCTGTATTTTCCCGCTTGAACCGCTCAACTCACCTACTCTTTCTACAGGTTACAAAGTTGGTTCACATAAGATTCAGGGCATTTCCGACGAATTTGTACCTGATATAATGAAACTTGACGAATGTACAGGTGTTGTTTCTGTAGATGATACCGATTCAATAATAATGGCTCAGATGCTTGCTTCAAAACTTGGTATCGGTGTAGGAATATCATCGGGAGCAAACTTCCTCGGCGCTGTACTTGCCGGAAATGATATAGGTGCAGACAAAACTATATGTACTGTATTTGCTGATGATAACAAAAAATATTTATCTACAGATTATTCAGACAAACACGAAATACTTGACAGTTATCTTACAAAAGATATTGAACTGATAGATGTGATTGCCATTAAATAAATATTTTACGGGGGGATTATTTTAAAATGGATGAAAAACAAAATGCTGAACTTGAACTGTTCAGAAAAATAACACGTTCTTCAAGGAAGTCAAATTATCATTCCGACATAAATGCTTTACAGAAGATAATGAATAAATATCTTCCGGAAATATATAAAAAACTCCCGGATACATATATAACATTTCAGGACGAACTTGAACAGTTAAAGGAATATGCCGCATACAAACAGCTTGCAAATAAAAATATAGTTTCCTTGTGCGGAAAATACGGAACCGGAAAAGCATCTTTCTTTAATTCGCTGTATGGAGGAAGTATTCTCCCGACAGATGTTGACCCCGCTTCAAATGTCCCTGTATACATTGCGTGCGGAAAATCATCAGAAACATATGTAGTAAATAATTTTGATCATATCTCCGAACTTACAAACAAAGATATGCATCATATATTAAAAGGTCTCGATACAGAAAATCCGGATATCTTATTTACACTCGGACATCTTTGTAAAAGTTTTCTGACATATGCCTCGGCACCAACTCTCAAACATATTATATTTACAGTGCTTCCCGGTTATATTCCTGAAAATGATACAAATTATCATCCACGCTATAACAAATACGAGCTTTTAAAAAAGGTCAACCGTTCTGACGCAGTCCTCTGGTTTGCTGACATAGACCCAAAAACATCTGCAATAACTGCCGATGATATAGCTGTACTCAAAAAAATCGATCGGAATATTCCGAAACTTGTAATCATAAATAAAGCCGATCTTTATAATCAGGCTGATTTTCCCGAAATAGTTGAAAAAACTCAGAAGATACTTAATGCTTCACAGATAAGATATATTGATGTACTCGCTTATTCCGACAAGTCAACTGAAAAATTTGACAAATATAAAATGCTTGCATATTTTGACAGATGGGATAAAACTCCTGAAGTGATCAACTTTTCTTTAAGATTTGAAAAAATATTTGAAAAGCTTCAGAGCAAAGAAAATATTCATCTTGATGAATTTAAAAACGCCCTCCTTCCCGAAATACAAAAAATAAGCTGTAATATATATAATCTTGAAAAAGCATTTATGACAGATGAAAAAGAAGGCTTTGTTCCTGTAGAAACCATAAGAAGCGAAAAGACGATCAAGTCAAATAATCCTCTTAAAAACATTGATCTTTCACAGGTAAAAGTCTCTGAACTCCCTATACCAAATCCCGAAAAACTTTTCAGAAGTCATAATGACCGTACTCAGAAAGATTCTTCAAAATACGAACGATACATAAATTCTGTTTCGATAATGATGTCTGAAACAATGAAAAACATAACACCGTTATTTTCTTTTCAGCAACGCAATAACGAATACAAGAAAAATGTTTCTTCAATAATAGCTTCATCTTTCGGAGTTGATATGACAGAACCTGCAGTACAGGAAACCAAAGAAACAGAAAACACTAAGAAATCAGAAAAACGTTCTTCACGAAGTGAACGCAAATCAAGAATGGCAAATGACAAAGAAACCGAACGCAGTCCACGCCATGAACAACGTACTGCACCACAGAGACGTTCTGCTTTAAGTCAAAATCAAAACACTCAGTCCGGTGATACTACTGCAGACAGCAGACCTACTGTATTTAAACGTGATAACATACCCGAAAGAAACAGCACAACAAGTGGAAGTCTTCCACGACGCAGACCAAGATAAAAGGGGGAAAGTTTTATGTCCAACACCTACGAATTATTCACTAAAAATCTTAATCATGGTTCACCGATAAAAGAACATCCACTGGAGAAAACAGACGAAAGATTTAAAAATACTTACTTTGACCTGCTTTATATTACTGCACAGTATGAAAATGAAGATACTGAAAATCAAATCAAATTTATAAAAAGAATAATGGACGGAACAAATGCCATAACGGTTATTTCCGATCACATACGTAATTCAGGAGAGATCACACCTGATAAAGTATCAGAATTTACACGTAGTTGCATAGCGCTGAATATGCAGTATATATTTTTTACTGACTGTATGCTTATAGCCTGCTCTACAGGAAATCTTAATAAAAAACAGGTTGACTACCTTTCAGAAGTTGCCGCTGCTCTGGAGATAGAACAATCTGATGTCAGTCTTTTGTGTGAATACGTCATCGCCATACTTGAACAAAGTACTGACAAGTATGAAAAGGCAAATAAAAAGGATATACATGAAATATACACGCATATCCTTTGCTATTTAAGAAAATTTGTATGCGGAGCAATTGCAAACACAAAAAAATGTCTGCATTTTTACTCGATGTCGCATGAAGAGCTAAGTCCGAAGAAAGTTCTGATAATGAGTGAAACTGCTAACTATAACAGCTGTGAAATTTTTAAAGAAACTATTATTTTTGAAAACACAAGACTGGATCTTAGTGAAATGACGCAGATAAATGACTTTCATATCGGATTTAACTGTGCCAAAAATGTTATTTTCAAACACTGCGACTTTATAAACGGCGGTAGTTTCAGATTTCACGGTTGTCACGAAATCCTTATTGAAGACTGCAACTTTATAAATTTCAGCAATGATGCTGTTTTTGATCTGAATCCTGATTGTACAGTAAAAATGAAAAAATGCTACTTTAAAAACTGCGGTCATGAATCTGTATTTTCAAATACCACCGGCGGTATAATAAGAAGCGGAAATCTCAATAGAATATCTTTTAAAGACTGTACCTTTGACAGTTGTTTTGCCCTCGGAACTTTTAAAGGCGGAATAATAAGCTTTAACAATATAGTAGAAGCTACCGACTGCAAATTCAACAACTGTCGCAACGGTATGTACCTTTTCTATATCAACAACGGAAGTTTTAAAGGTGAAAACAACAAAACAACCGACTGTGTTGAATTAAAAGGCTGATGATCTATTCAAGCGTAATTGTAAACGGTCCGTCATTTACAAGTGAAACTTTCATATCAGCTCCGAATATTCCTTCTTCTACAACAGGAATACTCTCTTTACATAAACTGATAAAATATTTATAAAGTTTTTCTGCAAGTTCAGGCTTGCCTGCATTTATAAAATTTGGCCTGTTCCCTTTTCGGCAATCAGCATAAAGCGTAAACTGAGAAATGATAAGCAGTTCTCCGTTTACGTCTTTTATTGATAAGTTTATCTTGTCATTTTCATCTGAAAAAATTCTGAGATTTATCATCTTGGCAACAAGTCTTTTAACATCTTCTTCGGTATCTTCATTTCCGACTCCCAGAAATACCACATATCCTTTATTTATTTTTCCTACTGTACTGCCATCTACATCTACAGATGCATTCAATACTCTTTGCAATACTATTTTCAACTTTAAACTCCTCTTTTCCGATCATATTTTTTCTTGTATGACAAATACAAAAGAATTATATCAGAAAAAACATAAAAAATCAATATAACTCATAAACAATTTTTTCAGATTTCACATTATATACACATCCATATATTAATATATATGAGAAGAAAAATCCTAAATTAATTATTTATCGGAGGCTTTTTAATGAAAACAAAGAAAATAATCGCATTTATTCTTGCAATGGGACTTGTTTCATGTTTTGCAGGTTGTGATAAATCAGAAAATTCTTCACCATCAGAAACTACTGAAAGTACATCGGCTGTTGAAGATACTACCACTGCTTCTACTGAAGAAAGCACAGAAGAAACACTGGCTGTAAATTCTGAAGAAAAAAAATATGAGGATCTTGATGACGGCATCATTATGAAAATCTCAGATTTTGATGTTACTGAAGATGAATACAAGTATTATTTTGCATTTGCAAAAAGTAATATAGACGGCGGAGATGAAAGTTACTGGGAAAATGATCCGGACTCTGCAAAGCTTGAAGATCTCAAACAGCAGACCGTAGAATATATTTTTAATGCATATACGATCTACCAGATAGCTTCTGACAACAATGTGGAAATAACCGAAGAAGATCTGCTCTCAGTAGACAAAGAATACGAAGCATCAAAACTTTACTATGAAGCTATAAACTCTGATACCGGAAAGAAATTTGACGAGTATCTTAAAGAAATATTCTGTACTGAAGAAGTTTATAAGGAATCAATAAAAAGATTTGAACTTGAATATAAAACAGTTGCTTCTCTCTATGAACAAGACTTTAAAGAAAAACATTTCAGTAATTATATCTGCATAAAGCATATACAGATAGACCCAAAAACAGCTTATGAAACTGACGAAAACAATGAGTCAACAGATACTCCAAAAAATTTCTATGAGATAAATCCTGAATATACATATACCGATGAAGAAAAAGCGGTTATAGAAAAAATCAACTCATGTGCTAAAGCTAAAGATACAGAAGGCGTTAATAATGCTCTTACAGAACTTATGAGCGTGATACAGTCACGTCTTGCTGAGGGCGAAACTATGGATTCTCTTATGGACAAGTACAACAAGGACGCAGAAGCACAGAAAAACAAAGACGGAGTTTATGTAGGATATTATATAAACAAATCATCTATGTCAGAAGATTTTTCAAATGTAGCTTTTGCACTTGAAGAAAATCAGATAAGTGATCCTGTTTTTTTTGACGAGTATGGTCATTGCATTATACAGCGTGTTCCTTTTAACAGAGATGAACTTATTTCTATCTATATGAGCGATGTAGAATATCCATACTCTACAGAGTATGCAACTCTTATCCAGGAAACACAGAAAACTATGGATATAGTATTTTCAAGTGATTACAACAGTCTGACATCTGACTATATGAAAAATGGTATAAAATTTGATGATGCACCGTCATCTTCTGAATCAGAAAGTGAATCAGAAACTACTGAAAATGAAGAAACTTCTGATACTTCTGAAAGTACTGAAGAAACAACCGCATCTTCCGAAGCTGAATAATCAAAAAAACTCACATCAAGCGTTAAGTTTTGATGTGAGTTTTTTATAGAGATTTTTTTATTTACGTCTGTTTGGTTTGCGTTTCTTTTCTCTGTACATTTTCTGGTCGGCCTTAGTTATAAGTGCATTAAGCTTTGTTTCTTCTTCAGGAACTTCTATGTGCCAGCCTATACTTATTTCTATATTGTACGGTTTTCCGGAACGCTGATTGTAAGTAGCAATATTACTGTTTATACGCTTCATTATTTTCTGAGCCATTTCTTCTGTATGATCAGCACCGAAAATAATAAATTCATCTCCGCCAAATCTTGCGCAGATCTCATCTTCAACACAAGCGTCCTGAACTGCCATAGCCATACTTTTTATAGCCGAGTCGCCTTCTTTATGGCCAAAATTATCATTTATATACTTCATTCCGTCCATATCTGCAAACATTATCATGATATTTCTCTTCTGCTCAATACATTCCTGATATAGTTTTGCAGTATTTTCATGAAATCCGTTTCTGTTGAATATACCTGACAAAGGATCTATAACATAAAGCATTTCAAGTTTCTTCATAGTTCTTTCTATGCAGGTATGTTTTCTTATATTTTCTATGGCATTGCTGATAGTCATGACCCATGTATGAAACAGCGGACTCTTTAACGGGAAAACACTGTTGCATATTATTGCATAGCCAAGACATCTGTCATTGAAATGAAGCGGAGAAAAGAAATATCTTTTACTTTCATCAGAACTTGAATGCATATCAGGAAGCATATATCTTGACGGAAATTCTTCAAGCTTTCCGAAAGCATCATCACAATATACGAGCGGAACCTGAACGTTATCGGTATATCCTTTAGTAAGATATCTTGAAAATCTTGTATCTGTTGACTCATCACCAAGCCAGTCATCACAAAGACAAAGATAAAACTTTTCACATTTTATCATCTCTATGTATGGTTTAAGATTTTTTATAAACTGGTCAAAATCTTCGCTTTCCTGAAGATCACACGACATCTGATTTATATTAGGAACATCGTGATGATATATTTCCATTGTCTGATATGTATCTTTTTTAAATTTTATAAAATCATCACACGTTGTGTCCGAACAGCCACAACTTGCAGATTTTACAACCTTTGTTTCAAGAATAATACTTCTTTCCTGCTCTACATTCATAATTTCGTTATGAACCTGCTGACAAGCTATATATCCGGATTGTTTTAACGGTCTGTCCACCGATGTTACTTTAGGATGATAATTTCTTGCGTTATAAACATTATCAAATCCTGTTACTATAACATCTTCAGGCACTCTATATCCAAGTTCCTCCAGAGTAGCTATAGCTCCCATTGCCATTGCATCATTTGCACATATCAAAGCCTTGGTAAGTTTACCTTCGCTGATAAATTTTTCTACCGCTGCCCTGCCGTCACGTTCTCTGAAAGAGCCGTGATAGATCTTATCTTCATCAACAGTTATATTATTTTCTGCAAGAACTTTTTTATAAGCGTTAAATCTCATAATATTTTCCGGATTTTCATCAGGACCTGATATGAAATTTGTAGATCTGACTTTATGATGTTCTACTACATGACGAACAACATCAGCCATAGCATCTTCATTGTTTATGCCCACATGAAACAAACCGGGAATATCAAAATCAACACTTGATGCAGGTATATTTGATTCTTTAAGTTCTTTGATTATTTTTTGTGTGATCTCAGGTGAAGCAATAGTATTTGTAAGAAGTATTGCCCCGTCCATAAGGTCATAGTTTATAAGATTATATATATTGAACTCCCCGACATCGTTTTTTTCACTTCCCAATACACCGCCAAACGCAATGAAGTGGACAATATTTATATTATTTTCTCTGGCATATTCATGTACACCGTCAAGAATCGTACTCTGATACTCTTCATCTATTCCGGAAATAATTACAGCTATATTTATCGCACCCATTAGACACCATCCCTATCATAATTTTGTGATTATTTATCATAATAAAATAATTTTTTTAATTTGCTTTATTGAATTTTACCCTCAAATATGTTATTATTAATACAACATATCTTAAGAAAGGAAAAATGAAATGCAAAGTATAAGCTATAAAGTTGCCCTCGGCGGAATAATATCTTCTCTTTGTCTTCTGTGCATGTTTCTTACCGGTGTTATACCTGTCATGTACATTGTACTGCCTATGATAGCGGGAATACTTATGATGATAATAACTATAGAAGTCGATACCCGATGGGCTTTTCTAACCTATTTATCAACGTCCCTGCTTTCACTCATTATCACATTTGACAAAGAATCTGCACTTATGTATATTCTGCTTTTCGGACACTATCCTATCATAAAAAAATATATTGACGCTATAAAACCAAAAATACTGCGAATAATAACCAAAGCTGTAATATTCAATTTTTCACTGTTACTTATAGCCTTTCTTACAATTCACCTTTTTGGTATGACAGAATTTTATGATGAACTTTTCCAAAAAGGAAAGCTGGTTATTTTTCTGGTTATCGCTGTAATGAATTTTATATGTGTCGCTTATGATATATCCTTAGAAGGAATATTTCAGAACTATTGCAAATCACTCAAACCTAAACTTAAACATTATTAGAAAAACTACATGTTTATTTCAAACTTTTTCTGATCGTTTATTTCTTTTATGATACTTTTTACTCTTTTACGAAGAAGCGTTGTATATACCAACGCTTTTTCTTTTTTTGCATCAATTAAATAACCGTCAATCCTACCTACAAGAAAATCAATATATTTTATCTTTGATTCAAGTTTTTCATCACGGCCAGAAAGTAGTAAAAATCCGATTTTGTACATACATTCTTTCTTGTAGAGCATATCTGTTATTTTAAATACCGCTCTGTTTATAAATTCTGCGTCAACTTTTTCAGAAACCTTCAACTACTTTTCCTCCTATTCTCTGTTTAATGCTTTTTTTACAGCATTTATTCTCTGCTGTGCCATGGTGAACATCTGATTTTTCAGATGTTTATGAAAATAATCATCAAGTCTTCTTGTAAATTCGGTTATTACATTATTTTTATTGAGAATTTCTTTGTACTCAAGCTCATTTTTACCTGTCGGCATCAAAGGATAACCGTCAAAACATTTATCAAAGATCTGTAAAGCTGTTTCTTTTACAAGTTTCTCTTCTTCAGATAGTTTGAAGTTAAGTATTTCTGAGATATAGTCAAGATAAAAATCAGAGATCTCACCCATAATGTCAGAATCATTTAAAAGATACATATTCTTAAACTCATTTTTGAAAACAGACCATATGTCTATAGTTTTTTCAGGAACATTTGAATATTCAAAAAGTTTTACAAATCTTGCAAACTCATGAGGATTATTAAAAGAAAAATAATGTTCATATGTATGTTCAAGAAATGTTTTATAATGAATGTCAAATCTGTTTTCTATTCTGTACTGAGAGCCTTTCAGTTCTTTGAGATATTTGTTTGTGAAATATTTCATATTTTTAGTCTGAACTCTCATCAAAGGAAGTTTATCGCTTCCTGCTGAGTACTCATACACATTAATATCGAACATTCCAAAGTCGTTGTATGCTTCGCTGAGTATCTTGTCCGATCTTTCGATATCAGTATAACCTGCTCTTCTGTTTTCGTTATAGAGAACAACATTTATTTCCGCATTTTTAGATTTGCGACACACTTTTTCAACCAGATAATGCAGATTTTCTTTTTTGTACGGAAAATCTGCAAAAACAAGGATCTTTCCGATTCTTATTTTACCCTGGTCAGTAAGTACTGTTTTTACGTCTATACCCGATACAGGAAACTCTAAAATACGACCTTCCTGTATCTTGTTTGTATAGACTATTACTTTACGCTGATCATCTATCACATTTTCTTCTTCAGAATGCATAAAAATGTAACTCTTGTTTATTTTTAATGAGTTTGAATTTATGACATGTCCGCTTGGCATAAGTTCCTGAGCAAAACGGTATCTTATATCATCGCCAAGACAAATTATAAAATTATTATCGCAGATGTTTTTCATTTGCTTTCCTCCGTTGCCTTAAATCAGATAGCTATTTTCCCTTTTTCATTATCTGAATTCATCGCAATTTTGAGTTCTTCGATTCTGCAATAAAGGGTTTTTATCATACCAATCTGTCTGTTTATATTTTTAATCTTATTTGTTTTTTCATCCATTGTAAGAGAAAGCTGATGTTTTAATGCATCTATGTTTTTGTTTATGAGATCAAAACGTCTGTTAAGATCATTCGCAAACAGTATCTCAAGCTTTTCGTTAAATGTATTCAAAAATCTCTGCAATTCCTGAGATGTTATAGAAGCATAGGAATTCATTCCTTCGTTGTAGAAAGCTTCTATGTACATTTTCTTTTTAAGATACAGAGCAATATTTTCCTTGACATATCTGTCTTTAAAACCTGCACGTTTCTCATCAAGTTGTTTATGAAGTTCAGAAAGTATAGAACTCTTCATATGAATCTCTTCATTAAGTTCATCACTTGGTTTACCTGTATAATCAACAGCATTATACTCAAGCGTTTTTAATCTTATCTGTTCTGAATAATCACTGAGTTTGTCCTCAACTTCTTTTTTCCATGCTCTTGTTTCGGTATCATCGATATATTCAGTGGTTTCAATAAGCTTTTTCTTTCTGAAAAGTCCGAACAGACTGAATCTGCTCTTTTCTTCTTTTGTATAAACTCTCTTGATCTTAGGCTTTTCAAGACCGTTTTCATATTGCTGTTTTTCATCTTTCAGACGCTCTATATCATGTTTTAATCTTTCACGTTCTTTTTCAGCACGTAAAGATTTCATATACATAACAGATAAAGTGTCTATTTCACTTTGAATGATATTTATTTCAGATGTCAGACGATTTACGCCGTCCTGATACTGTTCGATACCAAGTTCAAATGAATTTTCAGTCTGAAAATACTTACAGTCAGGGCATATATTAAATTCATGTTCGGAAATAATTATACGTACTGATTCTGCAAGATCAGGCAGATATCTTCCGACAGCATTTGAGATATCCGAAATAAGTTTTTCCTTCAGTTCAAAAGTAGCTGCGCTCACGCCGTTATTTATAATAGACGGAAGACTTTTTTCAAGTTCTATAAGTTCTTCAGTCGTCTGAAAACTTTCAAGATTTGCAAACTGTCTGCCCTTGAAAAGTCTTACTTTGGTCAGCGTAAACTCATATGCATTTTCCATACATTTTTGTATATCAGCATGGATTCTGGCTTTTAATTTATCCATTTTCCGCTCGGTTTCGCTGATTTTCTGATTTAACTCATCTATTATCTGCTGAGCATCACCATTATCAACAGAAGATTCATATATACTGCATTCAAGTTCAAGATTTTTTAAAGTTTCATCTACCATTTTTGAAGCTTTGGATATAGGTACTATCAAACTGTTACGTGCTTTTTCACCTTCAGTTATAAAATGCCACAATCCATCTTCAAATTCTTCCATACGCGAAAGTTTAAGCAATCTGTACTTGTCTTCATCGCTAAATGATTTTCTGCCTCTGTAGGCAAGAGGTTCTGACGATCTTGCAACAAGTGCCTGATAAGATGATACACACCAGAACTCCGGCATATCCTCTGCATCCGGAAAAATCTTTCCGAAATTTTTGAGCATATTTTCAGCAACTTTTTCATAGGACTCATCTTCTGTACTTTTGATCTGATCTATCTTGTTTAAAACAAATATTATTTTATTTGCTTTTGTTTTTATCTGGCTTAAAAATTCAAATTCAGATTTTCCGCCCGGACGGTCTGCACTGAACATAAAAAGGCATACATTTGACTTCATGATCTGTGCTTCAGTGATCTCTCTGTGACCATCAGCCGTACCGTTAAGACCAGGAGTATCAACAAGTGTGATATTTCCTTCGAGGAATGATGAATCAAGAAAGAGATCAAGATGATTTACAGTAGCTGCAACAGGAATATCGCTTCGTGTACTTACATATCTCGAAATAACATCTGTTTCAATACTGTCTATGTCCTCACAACTGCCATCAGCATAAAATACACGACCCTTCTGCTGATTATCTGCTTTTCCTTTATGTTTAAGAAAAGTAACTGTAGCTGTTGTTTCATCTGAATAAGACGGAAGAATTTTTTCACCCATCAGTGCATTAAGAAATGTAGATTTACCTACACTGAATTCACCAACAATAACAATTGAAAATTCTTCTTTCTGAAGCATATCTATAAAATCATTTATTATAGTTGCCTCTGCAACATATCCGTTATCATTGTAGAATTTTAAGATGTCTTTAAGAACCAGATTAGTTTCTATCCTTTTATCTTCATACTTTGCAAGATGTTTGTTCATATTCTAACTCCACCTTAATTTCATTATACATTTCTTCAATTTTTACTATTTCTGCTCTTTTGTTTTTATATCGGTTTTGTATATCTATAAGGTTTCCGTTTATTATCTCATCGAGTACATTATTTTTTTCCTGAAGTCTTTTTTCAAATTCGTTCTTGATATAACCGCTTACAAGCTGGGCATTTGCAGTTATGTCAGTATCAAGCGACTGTCTGAAAAGACTGATGATAGATGTATCACCTTCATAAAGGTATTTTTCAATATCCTGTCTGAGTTGTTTTTTACGGAGATTTAAGTACTCTACTTCAAGTCTTTCTTCAAACATCGAAAGCTCATCTTTTTTAGCCGCAATTTCATGCTTGAGAATTTCCATCTTTCTGTTATAAGATGCATATTCTTTATCATGAAGTTCGATCTTTTCTTCAAGACTGCATTTTTTAGCTTCAAGATTTGACAATTCACGATTTATCGCTTCTCGTTCCTCGTCAGTCTGTTCTTTGATAGCTCTCTTCTTCTTATCCCATTCAAGCCCCTTTGTATCATCATACTGAGGAACTTGTCTTGTTGACTTTTTCTTACCTATAATAAACTGGAAGAAACGAGCTATGCCTTTGCGATTTTCTTCAAATTCTTCAACTATATATGTTATGGATTCGATAGGTCTGTCGCCAAGTTCAGCTTCTTTACGACGCTGAATATAAACCAGTTCATCTTTCTTGCTTTTTTTAGCTTCGATCTGAGCAAATATTTTTTCGATCTCATTAATAAAGCCTTTTTTCTGCTGACTGAAATCTTCTAAGAATCTGTTATTGTTTTCTGCTATTTCTTCAAGTTTTTTAATGTCATTTTTAATATTGTCAGCAGCGAGTTCCTGACTTATTGCCGCTGAGATTTTCAGTTCGGCATTGCTCTGGTCTATGACGCTGATAATATCTGTATATTCATCTATACGTGCAAGTATAGTTTTATACACAAGCTGAAAACAATTTTCTTTTTTATAATCATACTCGACCTGATATTCGTCTATCATACTCTGAAGAAGCTGTTTGTACTTGCCTTCTTCAAGTTTGTTCTCGAATGTCGGATAATCTTTTTCTGCATTAATTGTGTTTGAGATTTTTTCGTATATGTTTCTGATACTTTCTTCTATATCAGCACTGAGTATCTTTTTGTTTTCTTCAAAAAGCTGATTTATAAGGGTATAGAGCTGTTCAAGAACATTTCCCTGATTTTCGTTTATAGCTTTTTTCTGATTTTTTATACGACTTATATCCTTGAAAGCACGGTCTTTAAGAATAGAATTTTCTATCTCAGCCTGTTTTTTCTTTGAGATCATAAGTACGTATTCCATAAGATTCATTACTGTATAGCAGTTTGAAACATATCTGTTATGCTTGAAATTTGAATCAGTAAAAATAGATTTTAAAATCTGCTCAAAAGCAGTGAAGTTTGAATCAATAAAAATTTCTTTACGATACTCTGCGTCGATATCGCAAAAATCATCTTCATAAAGTCTCTTTATATTTTCATCTTTTCCGGCAAGCGCTTTAAGCGCAGACATACCGCAATAGTGTGTCACAAGTTTACGTGAACTTCCTTCTATGATAAACTTATTTACGTTTTCTTTTATAGAAGCTATCTTGTCATCAGGTACTTCTCCTTCAGAAATATTAAGCTCATCTATAAAATTGTATATGAAAATAAATGTATTCTGATAAGTAGAAATATACTTTATGAAATCAATATCTGTATGTGCAATTCCTCTTTTTGGAAACAAATAAATACATGCGTGCGCACGTTTTATCTCTTCTATCGTAAGTTCCCTGTGTTTGTCCGCAAGTCCGTTCAATCCGGGAGTATCTACGATAACTAGTTCCTCTTCGATATCTATAAAATTTATAAAAATATCTACACTTCTTACTTCTGTTACGACATCTATATCAGACTGCGTAGTTGTATATTTTTCAATATCGTCAAGATGCTCGAGCATTACCGATGAACTGTCAGTAAAAGTAATGAGTGCTGTATTTTCACGTTGGTCGCCTGATTTTACATTGTGAATATAAGTAAGTGCAGCAGTCGTTTCAAGTGTTGCGTGTTTTAAAAGGTCCTTGCCTATTATCGCATTTACAAATGTTGACTTACCGGAACTGAATTCTCCTACTACCGCTATACGAAATTCGTCTACTTCTATACGTGATTCAAGCATATTTATGGTATCTCGTATATTTGCACCATCATTTATTACAGAATACGATTTTAAATTGCTAAGTTTTTCTCTTAATCCAGAGTTTGTCATAATTCGCGATACCCCTCTCTTTTAATATTTCACTTATCGTTAATCCGAAATATTACTTATTATTCAGCATAACATTTTTTATGCAATTTGTCAATAAAAAAAGTCGCTCTCATCACTGTTTTTTTAAAAAAAAATTTAAATTTAATAACAGAAATACTCATAACAATCATATGTATGAAAATCATAGATATAACCATAACGATAACAATTATTTTTTAATAAAAAAAGCAGATGTTTCCGATTTGTTTCCTCGGAACATCTGCATTTTATTTTTTTATTTATGTTCCAGAATAGAAATGTATGTGTTCGCTTTTTCTTCAAGTCCTGACAGAATTTCATAATAATCCGTAACACCGGAAGAAATCATTTTTTTAACACATGTTTCCACTTTATCAATAACCGTAGAAACATTCACTGCGACTTTATCTATGTCTACATCATCCATACCCAAAACAAGTGATTTCAATCTTCCCACGCCATTGTACTTTTTGCCCGAAACTCCCATAAATTTTCTTGCAAGCGAAGTATCGTATTTGTTCAGAGCAAACAACATACCTACACAATCGCCGAAAATTTCTTCCAGCAGAATACTGTTACACTTTTTATATATCCTGCGACAAGTATATAAAGCACATGCATTATATATTCTTATTTTAAGCGACAACTGATTCCAGACAAGTTCACCAAAACCTGCCTCATCAGCATTCACACCACTGTAATCACAATTTGAAATAATTATCAGTGTATCCTGATAATTTTTCTTTTCACCACGAAACTTTCTGAGTTCATCACGCCACGACAATTCATTTCCGCCATGGTCTATATACTCGTTCATATGCTGTTCGATCTTACGCCAGTTAGTTATTCCGACTATCTCAGCACTTTCGAGCGATGAAGAAACATTTGCAGGCTCACCCCTATATGCCATTATCTGAATAAAACGTTCAAAATCAGAACGTTCGTGTATATAGACAATGTCAACTTTGCCTGCCGGCGTTGTTTCTGAAAAAAGCTTGTCGTATTTGCTGCACTTAAAACCGCTAAGTCCTTCGTTCATTTTTACGGCAACCTCCGGTGGTGTTTTACCATAATGAACAATATCAGTGTATACCCCTGTTTCTGATATTCCCTTTTTCGGAGTGAGATATAACTGGTTATATCTCTGTGCCATAGTTTCCATAACCGAAACCGCACTATTCATCCCTATACCCTCCATACATTTAATTATTCTACATATCATAAATAATATTTTTATACTCTTTATTGTATCATATAATATGCGTTTTGTCAATAAACTATTATGTTTTATTGATTTTTCTGTATATAAAAAATGAATTTTTGAAAATAATTAAATAATTTCAGCTAAGTTTTTTAACAAAATTTTACTGAAAATATTTTTTAAAATGTCTTAGGTAAAAAAATTCAAAAAATATATTGACAAAAGTTTTTTTGTGTGATATAATTATTTATGTTGTCAGATGACAATGATTAATATTAGCCGGCGTGATGGAACTGGCAGACGTGCGGGACTCAAAATCCCGTGGTGGCAACACCGTGTGGGTTCGACCCCCACCGCCGGCATTTGGATTACAGACTCTTTAAACAGAGTCTGTTTTTTTGTATCATCTCACAAATGAAGATTTAGTTATTTTTTCAAATATTGTTTCAAAGTCATTAACAGTTATTAAATTTATCTAAAATCAAAATTATCATATTATACGATTTGACCAATATTTATAATCGATATTGACACCAAGTATGGAATGTGCTATAATTCGGTTTATGAGATACAGTTTAATCCTCTCAAACTTGTAAAAGCTGTTTCTGATATGATATGAGAACAACACTGCTTATAGCAGTTGTTTTATAAAAAATCAACTTTACAAGGAGGACAAACTATGTCTGTAAATGAATATTTTGAATCAATCAAAAAAAACAAAGCGAAACTTCGTCAGTTCATCGCTGATATGCCTAAAGGTGGAGATTTGCACAATCACCTCATAGGTGCAGCTTATGCAGAAACACTTTTTAAAATCGGATGTCAAGCAAATCTATACGCTGATCTTGACACTGGAAAACTCTATGACACTCCACAAACAGGCATTACTACAGTTAGACTTGATAAAAACATGGAAAATTTTCATGAAAATCGCATGATTCTTATCGATAAGTGGAGTATAAGAGATTTTCAACCATATAAATACCCTCTTGGCCCTGATGAATACTTTTTTTCTCTTTTTTCAAAATTTCTTGCAGCTGCCAATGGAATTCATCTTGCTGATATAATTCATGAACTGAAAGTGAGAGCTAAAGAAGAAAATTTACAATATATCGAAACTATTGGAATCTCTCCTACAGTTTCTGCGCCTGCTTTTCTTTCAAATATTCAATATGACCACAACAACTGTTCTTTTAAGAGAGAATGTTACTACCATAATCTCTCGGAATTTGACGAGTCTACTTATGAATATTGTATAAACGATATTATTGACGAGTATGAAAAACAATATACTGATCCAAATTCTGATCTTCGTAAAGCTGTAGAAAAATATGTTGCAGACAACAAAGCAATCGTCCAAAACGCACCAGATGATGATACTTTTAAAATAAAACTACAAGGCTACGCATCTCGTGGCGCCGAACCTCTTATTGTACTTTGCCAGCTTTACATCATCTACAAAGCAATGGAATGTATACCTGATATACTGGTTGGCTGTAATATTGTTGCTGCTGAGAACTCCGAAAATTCTATGTTGTGCTATAAATTACATATGCTGATGTTCAAAAAACTAAATGAACGTTTTAAAAGAAATATTGCTCTTCATGCAGGAGAACTTACCTTAGGACTTGTTCCGCCTGAACATCTTACATATCACATTACCGATGCAGTACGAATGGCAAACGCCAAAAGAATTGGACATGGTGTTGATATCGCTTTTGAACACAACAGTTCTGAATTGCTTAAAGAAATGAAGGAAAAGAATATTGCAATAGAAATCAATCTTACCAGTAATGAATTTATACTCGGTGTCAAAGATGATTCACATCCGTTCATGATTTACAAAGACAGTGGGGTGCCGATGGTAATAGCAACTGATGACCCTGGCATACTGCGTACATCTATAACGGAAGAATACACCTTAGCTGCATACAGATATGATCTTGCTTACGATGATATTAAAAAACTTGTAAGCAACAGTATCGAATACAGTTTCCTTTCAGATTCCGAAAAAGCTTATATAAGAAATATATATAATGCTAAGTTAGCAGAATTTGAAGCCAAATACAATAATATGTAATATAAAAGCTTCTGCTGTAATTATCTATATCAGCAGAAGCTCATTTTATTGTTTTTCAATCTTCACAAGAAAACATCCTGTTTTTTATTTCATCAAACTCTATCGGAGTATAATTTATTCTCTCACAACATACTCAAAAACTTTGTCTTGAAAAATCCTTATACATCGGATTGTCGTGGACATGGCCAAATATATTGGCGTATGGCATATTTCTGTTTATATATAACGGTTCGTGTGAGAGCATCCAGAAATTTTCTAAAATAATCGGATATGATATTACACTTTCAAATCCGCAGTCACGATAATATGATTCATTTTGAATATCATGATTTCCGCGTATCAGAATTTTTATACCTTTTAAAGAACCGCATATCTGTGCGGTCTTTTCTTTTTCATATGAACTCAGATCACCGAGTACAAAAACTTTATCATTATCTGAAACTACACTGTTCCAGTTTGAAATTATCTTATTGTCCATTTCTTCAA
Organism: Ruminococcus sp.; assembly: GCA_015066745.1. Taxonomy (GTDB): domain Bacteria; phylum Bacillota; class Clostridia; order Oscillospirales; family Ruminococcaceae; genus HUN007. Next base: position 32,173 of record SVNW01000027.1, read on the forward strand.
CCGAAGAAAACGGACGGTTTTCATAGTTCATTATTTCGCTGTGTCCAAAATGAGTATCTGCGATAAAAAAAATTTTTGACATGATTTTTCCTTTCTCTGTTCTAAAGTATAAGAGCGGAATTCTTTTGTATATCAAAATCCGCCCTATTTTCTGAGTTGCCAGAACGCTACTGCACTTGCGGCTGCAACGTTAAGCGAATCAACACCTTCTGCCATAGGAATTCTTACTGTATAATCGGCGCTTTTTATTGTAGACATTTTTAAACCTTCGCCTTCTGTGCCGAGTATGATCGCTATTTTATCTTCGGAATTCAATCTCTCGTCATCTATATCGACTGTATTGTCATGAAGCGCCATAGCTACTGTTTTAAATCCCATATTTTTAAGCACGTCCACATATTCGGGCGGATCACATTCAAAATAAGTCCATGGCATTTTGAAAACAGTACCCATACTTACACGAACAGAACGTCTGTACAACGGATCACTGCAGGCAGGCGTCAACAGTACTGCATCAATGTTCAGAGCTGCAGCCGAGCGTATGATCGCACCTACATTTGTCTGATTCATTACATCTTCAAGTATCGCAATTCGTGACGCATTTTTACATACACTTTCAAGCGTCGGAAGTTCTTTTCTGCGCATTGCACACAAAACGCCCTGTATCAGCTTAAAGCCTGTAAGATTTGTAAGTATATCAGAATCAGCCGTGTATATCGGAACATCTTTGCAACGTTCTACGATATCTTTTGCCTGACCTTCTATGTATTTTCTTTCAATAAGCACAGAAAGCGGTTCGTAGCCTGCATCAAGTGCCAGTCTTATTACTTTCGGGCTTTCAGCTATAAAAATTCCGATTTCCGGCTCAAACCAACGTTTTAACTGTATTTCATTACATGACGTATACGGCTTTAGTTCGGGTAATGACAAATCGTTTATCTCAATTATATTTGGCATATTTTCTCCTTGACTTAAATGTGATTTATTATATTTTAAAAGTTTCTCTGAATGCAGTGATGTTTTTTCCTGTTTCCGAGCCATATACCGCAAAACAGATTTCATCAAAACACTTTCCAAGCTCTTCTTCAACTATAACCTGCCTGAAACACTCTGACACTTCTTTTGGATTGTTTCCAAATGCTCCGCAACCCCACGCACCGAAAATAAGATTGTCATAGCCATTTATCATCGCTATTTTCATCATTATTCTTATTCGGCGTGTTATGGTTTCATTTATCGTCTTTTTAGATGCAAACAGTGCGGCACCTCTTCTGTTTGGTGCAGGGAGTGTAATAACCGATGTCATAAAATAATCTTTGACAAGATTGCATTTTTCATCTCTGAACACACAAACATTTGGCGAAAGCAACATATAATCCGATTCTACAGGGCTTATATGAGTATTGTTGTACTTGTACATTTCAGATGCATTTTCTGAAGTTAATGAACTGTACAATGTACTGCATCTGCAAAGCGCTTCTTCCTGAGCGTTTGCACCGAATCTGAACCCGCCTCCGGGATTGTGAGCATTTGCAAAATTCATCACAAGTGTTTTTTCATACCTTTTTGCAGCTTTGAACGAATCTTCATTTGTAACAATAATTTTGCAGATTTCATCTCTTCGCTTATAATCACGTATTTCTTCAGCCAATACTTGCTGAGTCTCTTTTACAGAATATACTTTTACTTCGCTGTAGTCTGCATTCGGAAGAATGATCTCTGTATCTGTGTCCGGTAATTTATACTTTTTTTCCTGAGTTATTTTTATGGTTTCGTTAGCTATCTGTATGTTGTTCATAGTCTGCCTCCTTTTGAATTAATGTTAAATATATCTTAAATGATACTTTACTCCAAAGAGATTGTCAATACATTTTATGAAAAAAATCACTCAACTCCCCCAATACCTCTCCAACGCATCAGTACAATACGTCAGAATATCCGAGATATCATTTTCATCAAAAGTTTTCATTATACACTTATCGATCTGTATCACGCCAAGATATTTGGAATGTCTCATATACCCCATTCCTTCAAATCTTTTAAACGGGCTTGCAAGAATAAGTCTTTCGACATCTTTGGCAGTATATCCGCCTTTTGTAAAAATACAGGGTTTCTTCTCAGCTATAAGTCCGTTTTTTATTCTGTCCTCATAGTACCATGCAAATGATTCTGCAACATCTGACAGTAAAGCTTCTCCCCTTTCATTCATGCATGAAATAAATGAGATCAGAAATACCGGTTTGTATGAGTATGACATCTGCATTTCATTACAAAATTCAAGAAACAGCTGTTTTCTGTTGCTTGGTGTGATCTCCGTCCAGCCAAATTTCTCACAATATTCTTTTACTCGTTTGCGTTCAAAATAATGTAATGTTTTGTGTTCGCTTATCGGAACATTCATATCAGGAACAATTTTCCCTTCTTTGATATAACGGCTTATAGTTTCTTCCTGTGCAGATACATGACGGATAAGCTCCATTTCAGAATACATTTTATTTGCTTTGTCCTGCCAGTTGAATATATCTATCACTTCATAATCCATCGCATAAACAGGAAAATCTATGAGTACTGCAGGCTTGTTTCCTTTTTGAAACATATCTTTGTCCCATTCTATAGCATGCTTTGTTCCGAGTACAAGACCGCCCGGAACATATTCGGAAATGTTCAGAAGACGATGCAGAGAATATGCACTGTTAAACATATTTGCATTGTCAACAAAATCAAATACCATAAGGAATTCTTTGTCTTTATGAAGTCGCATTCCACGTCCGAGTTGTTGCATATATATTGTCTTTGACATAGTAGGGCGTGCCATAAATAATACTTCTGTTATCGGGCTGTCCCAGCCTTCATTGAGCAGATCGCAGGCACAAAGAACCTGAATTTTCCGCTGTGAATAATCATCAAGGATCTGTTTTCTGACTGCTGTTTTTATTCCGCCTGATACAGCTTTTGCTTTTACACCACGTTCGCAAAGCATATCTGAGAGCACTTCTGCATGTTTTACGGAAGTGCAGAAGATAACAGCAGATTTTCCGTTTGCGTATTCGATATATGTATCCGCTATAAGATTGTTTCTGTCGGGAACCATGATAGTTTCTTCAAGGTCAAGAGCGTTATACTTAAAACCGTTGATCCTTACATCTGACATATTGATATTTGTCTTGATTCGGATACAGCGTACAGGGCAAAGTACACCTGTTTCTACAGCTTCTTTTATATTGAGTTTATGGGCAAAATTCTGAAATATTTCAAGCAGGTCTTCACCGTCTGCACGTTCAGGAGTAGCAGTTAGTCCCAATGTAAATTTCGGGTGAAAATAAGTAAGAATTTTTCTGTAACTCTTAGCCGACGCATGATGACATTCATCAATAATAAGATAGTCAAAATCATTCGGGTCAAACTGTTCAAGATTTCTGATAATACTCTGTACACTCGCACATACAACAAACGAATCTGTATCATGGTATTCATCGTAAAATCTGCCGACAGATACACCCTGCCATAGCTTTTCAAAATTTGAAACGCCCTGCTCAACAAGTTCTTTTGTGTGGGCAAGAAACAAAACACGTTTGCCTGTCTGCTTTGCATCAAGTACACCTATTGCAGATTTTCCTGAACCTGTTGCTCCCTGTACCAAAGCTATGGTCTTTCCGTTTTCACGCATTTTCACAAGGTTTGCAAGCGCTTCCTCCTGATGTTCTCTTAACTTAAAGACTTCCCCTTTCTGCTTTGGAGTATCTCCGTCAAAATACGTCAAAGCAGGTGAATAACCAAGAAATGTGATAAGTTCGTCTTTCACTCTTTCAGGAGTTTTATATATCTGATAGTCGGTCCATCTGAATACCTTCCAGCCCTCAAAAATCATGCTGTTTTGCTTTAGCAGATCATCAATATACTTTTCTCTTGAAACTTTACCCGGATCGTGCCATGTTTCACCGTCTATCTCAAAAGCTATCTTTTCATCATCGGTCATTACCGCAAAGTCAATAGTTCTGTGATTTCCGTAAATGTCAACAAAGGGGTGCTGTAAGTATACAAACTGTCCTTTTTCAACTCCGAACACATCACAAAAAAGCTGTACAAACTGTTCTTCTGCACCACTGTTTCCGGCATTTTCAGACATTGTTACTTTCATCTTCGATTACTCCTTTTAGAAGCAGTCTTTTTTCAAAACCGCCACGTTCTTCTGCTTTTTTCGCACGAAGTTTCTCAAGTTCATCAACCGAATAACCCCTTGCAACTGTAATAGCATATACCACTTCAAGAAGGTCTGCAAGTTCCTCAAGGGATTTGTCCTCCTGATATTCATTTAGTTCTTCACTCAGTTTTTTATCAAGATATTTGATATATGTATCCTTATCCATAACTTCAACAATGCACTTTTTACCCGACTTTTCTATGATTTCAGGAATGAGATCCCTGACAAGTTTGTTATATTTGATCATATAAATTCCTCCCGAATAATACCAAACAATAAAAATATATATTTTTTTCGTCACTATAACGTTGTATATTTTTATCATATTATACAACAAAAATATTATTATGTCAATGATTATAAATACGAATTCGCCAAATAAGCCTGCAAAAAAAAGATACAGCTATTTTTATGGTTATAAGCAATAACTCTATAACCGTATAAAAGCTGTATCTTTTCATTTTCTAAAATAAAAATTTATATATTACTTTCTTTTGCGTGAACACACCATTGCTATTCCTGTTACAGCCATAACACAAACAACGATACCTGTTAATCCGGTGTCACCTGTTGCCGGAGAGCTTTGTACTTTAGTAGTTGTTGCTGCTTTTGTTGTTGTCGTAGCTTTAGTTGTCGTTTCTGTGGTTGTTGTCGCAGTAGTTGTAGTAATTTCATTTTCCTCAGCAGGCTTCTGTGTGTATATTTTTATTCTGCCCTGACTTTCTGCATATTCCTGACCGATAACGCCACCGAGATCATCATTCAGATATGTGATGAGTGCAGCATTATCAAGGCTTATACTGTCAAGAAGAAGCTTGTTGTCGAGGAACATATTATAACCATCTCCGCCATTTTTGATGATATAGTTATTGGTTGCAAGAGTATAGGTTTTATTCAGGTCAAGCGGAACGCCGTTTACCATAACATTCTTTACACGATACTCACCGTCAACACTTATGAATTCTTCGTTTTCATTTATTTTGACAGTAGACGGAAGATAGCTGTGAATTTCATATGTAAGTCCTGATACCTGGAGGAAACCGCCTGATGCATCAGGGTGTTCCATTGCACCAAATTCCAGAGCATTAAGGATATCCTGTCCTGTTGCTTCGGTCATACATATTTCGTTACAGTACGGGTGAACAGTGATAAACATACCATATGTGATATCGCCCTTGTTTATGTTTGCTCTCACACCACCGCCATTTGTAATACCTATATCAGCACCGGTGATAGCTCTGTATGCATCTGCACAATAGTCACCGAGATTTGTTTCCTGCATACGCACAAGTCTTACTCCCGGATTTTCCGGATCAACAGCTATAAGGTCAACCTCTGTCTTTCCGACAACCTTATTTACAGATTCATCATATTCTTTCTTAACTTCAGCTATCATATCAGCTACTCTGTTGTAACTTGCTGTTTCTGAAGGATTTGAATTTTCGGTATATACATATTCATCCTTAGAAATAAGTTCTGCAGAAATTCCGTTATCATCAATTGTTACAGCACCAAAATTACTTAATTTTGTTCCTGTTGATGACAGAAGAACCGATTCATTGTTTTTATCAGAATATTTCTCGCCTTCGATAACACTATGAGAATGGCCGTCAATAAACATATCTATACCTGTTGTATTTGCTATAACCAGATCTGATGTCCAGGCGTTACCCTCGCCTATACCAAGATGACCGAGAGCAATAACATAATCAGCACCTTCACTTTTTACCTTATCAACAGTTTTCTGAACGGTGTCATACAGCTCCTGACCATTATCTCCAGGACAAAATCCATATATATACTCGCCCTTATCATTCTGAAAATATTTTGGTGTTGAACTTGTAATAGTTGCAGGAGTTGTAATTCCAACAAAAGCAATTTTTACTCCGTCCACTTCTCTGATAACTGATTCTGAAAGAACAGGTTCCTTTGAAGGAAGAGAAACAAAATTTGAAGAAATAACTTCAAACTCCGAAAGCTCTGCAAGTTCAAAGAAACGATCCATACCGTAATCATACTCATGGTTTCCGGGAACTGCAACATCATAGTCAAGTTCATTCATTATATCGATAAGATATTCACCACTGCTTACCGTACCAATAACATCACCCTGAGTGTAGTCACCTGCATCAACTAAAAGAGTTTTATATCCTTCACTCTCAAGTTTTGCCCGGTATGCCGCAAGGTCAGCATAGCCAAATGTATCTTCATCTGCGTCAATACCACAATGTGCATCATTTGTATGCAGAATCACGATACCCTTACCATCATTTTTGGACGCATCTCCGACTGTTTCCTGTGCTGAAACAACAGTAACCGAAGAAAGCGTAAACAGCGTTGAAAATAAAGCTGTAGCCAGTTTTTTTAATTTCATACTCAAACCCCTTTTTCTGATTTTTTTTAGTAGTATTCCTATCATATACTATCTATTATAATCTTTCTTTTTTTCATTGTCAATAGTATTAAAAAAATTTATCATAAGTAATTACAGGGCTTATGCACATTGCGTTATACTTATCATATGTTTTTTAAATTTTTTTAACATAAATAAAAAACGCTTTCAAGAACCGGTGACATACCGTAACTTAAAAGCGTCATTATTTATTTTACAAAAGCATTTTTCAGATATCCACAAAATCTCTCAAAAACCATATCACCTTCATTTTTATAGTCAGTGGAAAGTATATGATTTATGATCTTTTCACGCACATCCTTCGGGACTTCATATATTTTCATAATCGCGTCAATACAGCTTGATACTCTCTGTTCAAATGTAACTATTTCTGTATTTTCTGTTAAAAACATTGAATACTCTATTCCGAACGCAATATTTTCAGCCATTATAAAATCGACTTCAGTCCACTGCGGACGATACTTTCCGAATACCTTCATAGCTCTGCGTGTGTCATTTTTACGAATAATTTCTATTGACATAGAATGTGTATATGCTGAAATCATCAGATCCGATATATTAGGATTTTTCATACATACCGACGCAAACATAGTAAGTTCGAGAAGATACGCAATTATCGGAGTTTCATCATCATTGTTTGTTTCATTTTCTTCAACCTGACACTGAAACTTACAGAGTTCTCTTACAAGTCCTGCAAGAAGATGCTCTTTTGTAGGATAATGAAATGTAAGATTACCTGTACTTATATCCAGTTTATTTGCTATTGCTGTAACATATGCTGAAGTATATCCTTTTTCCAAAAAAAGTTCAGTCGCACATTGTAAGATTTCAAGTTTTGTATTATTTGCCATTGCAAACATCCCCCATTTATTAATTACAATTTATTATTTTTTAACAATTACTTTTAACATAACAATATATTAATTATATACTCAAATAACAAATATGTCAATATTCCAATAATCCAAAAAATAAAACCGTTCATAAAAAAATGCTGTATAATGAACGGTTTTAGTGTTATAAAATTTTCTTTTTACTTTGCAGGATTGTTGATAACACCTAAGAACAACGGAGTTCCGGCACTGTCTGAGATATAGTAAATAAATGGTCTGTTAAGATTAAACTCTACTGTTTCACATTCAGGCGGAGGTGCACTACCGGCACCTATAGACACTATGGTATAAGCAGCAGCTTCACAACCTTCTTCATTCATCAGGAGTTTAGTTTCATGTGTAATATTTGAAATCTTTGCACCAGGAATACCATTTTTCTCGTTGTTGATAAGATTTTCAAAGTTTCCGTTATTCTGGAAAGCTTCTGTTACGCCCATACTTTTTACGATATCTGAAAGTTCATATTTTGAATTTACTTCAAAAACAGGTGATGAGAAGATTATCTTTCTTTGGGCATGTTCAGCCTTATCATTTACTATAGCACTGAGATTGTCATCTTCAAGAAGTTCTTCAACTGTAACACCTTCATCAGGGAGTACAAAGTTCATATTGTAACCATTATACATTCTTCTTGCATATGTCATATAATTATCTCCGAAACCGATATCTACACTATAGAATGATTCGTAGTGCAGAAAATCATGTTCTACTTGTTCACCGTCAGCAGTATAGAAAATATCGGGTGTAGGGTCATCAAATTCATCCATCCACTGATTTTTATATGTAATAGTGTTTATAAGATGAGCTATATCTTCATCTGTTACCTTTACAACAGGGTTAAGTTTTCCTGATGTATTTTTATATATCCAGTCAGAGATCTGAGCCGGAACAGTTTCATCTTTAAAATCTTTTTCAAATGACACTGCATAATATTTTTCAGCGAGTCTTTCAAGTAACGGTACTTCAAAAATAAATCTGTTGTTTAGCCATACAGAATTTGATATCTTGCAGTACTCATCAAAGTTATCAAAATTTGTAGATCTGAAAAATTTATTGTTTATATCGGCAAGTTCATCTGTATCTGCAACATTAAGCAAATCAAGAAGTTCTTTCTGTGTTGTACCGTCTGCACATTCAGCTGCCATAGAAAGTGCCATATAAACACTCATAGGAGAATATACAGGATTTACGTTTTCACTTGCTCCATCATAAGACATAACTTCAGATGTAAATTCAGAGACAAAACCATTATATGCATCTGATTTTTCAGCCGGAATATTTGGTTCGTCTTCAAGTTTTGGTGCAGCAACAGCGCCTGCCATTGACGCTCCTCTTGATGTAAGCTTAGGATCAAGAATATTGTTCTTGAGCATTACCATATCTGCGATATTAACTGAAAAATCAAGATTACAGTCGGCACCTAAAAGTTCACGTTCGGTCATTTCTTCTATACCGTAAAGATGTTTTAACATTTTGAGTAAATCTGAAACATTTACATTATCATCTGAATCAACATCGCCGATAGCACAAAAATCATACTTATTATCGCTTGCAAATTTTTCAGCATATGTTCCATAATATCCTCTTACAATCAAAGAAGGTGCATCTATGATATCCAGTCTGATATCTCTTATATTTTCCGAAAAAGAAATACTTTTGAGTTCTTCTGTTCTGTCAAAATAACCACATACACTTGAAACAGTATCGGGAATAACGATGTTTTCTATTCCATTGCAGTCGCAACATGATACCTGATTGATGACTGTATCCTTCACTTTACTGGGAAGAATGACATTTTTAGCTTCATTTTTCCGATAATAATCTGACAACGAATAAACCGGCTGGTAGTTATCCCCTTCAACGATATAATCTCCATTAAATTCAACAACTGCAGTATAGTCATCATTTGACTCAGTTATATCGTCGTACCATGCATTTACCTGTCCATAATTTCCTACAGGAGCTACCGCAAGGAGCAGTGCAGAAAACAATGAAATTTTCTTTTTTAAGTTCATAATAATTCCTCCATTTCAAAAAACAAAAAATATCCTTGTACTAATAATACTTTTTATGTTATAGAAAAGCTACAAAAAAATTGTGTTTTATAAAAACTTTTATGAACTATGTTCAAATTATTATTTATCTTTCACCTGATGCATATTCATTCATATAAATATCTCAAACTTCGCACATCAAAAATAGCTGTGCATCTTGAAAATTCAATAGTAAATTCCACAAAAGTAATTGAATCAAGCAGCCTTTAACTTAATTTTTAAAACGTCTGGGATTGCTCTAAGAAACTT
>SVNW01000028.1 GCA_015066745.1 Ruminococcus sp.
GATAAGCCACTGCTGTATTTTTTATCATAAACAAATGTGTTTATCCCAAGCACAACCTTGATAAATTCATTTTTCAGATTTGAAAAAGCTTCACGCAAAGAAGCAATAACCGACTTGTTGTTTTCGGTTCATTTCAGGATTTGCTTGGTACAAATGAAAATGGCGGTATCAAGACAAAAAATGAGTTTATACATCTTACCAACTGGGATATTGTAATTTTTGATGAGTATCATTTCGGTGCATGGCGTGAAAATGCGAGAAAACTTTTTGAAAACCCCGATGAAGAAGCAGAAGCTGACTTTGATCTTGAAAAATATCAGATCGAAGAAGCAGGAAATGCCTATAACGAGAGTTTCCTTCCTATTACAACAGCGCATTATCTGTTCTTGTCAGGTACACCGTTCAGGGCGATAAACAGTGGTGAATTTATTGAAGATCAGATCTACAACTGGACTTATTCTGATGAACAAAGGGCAAAAAACAACTGGGTAGGGTCGGGAAATCCGTATCTTTCCTTGCCGAGAATGGTTATGATGACTTATAAAATTCCCGAAAGCATACGACATATTGCACAACAGGGTGAGTTTGACGAATTTGATCTGAATTTATTTTTTCAGGCAAAGGGAACAGGCGAAGAAGCAAAATTTGTGTATGAAAATGAAGTGCAGAAATGGCTTGATCTTGTAAGAGGAGCATACCTTCCATCGAGCATTGATGATCTTAAACTAGGTCAGGACAAGCGTCCGCCTATGCCTTATTCTGATACAAGACTTCTCAATGTACTTACACATACTCTCTGGTTTTTACCCAATGTGGCATCGTGCTTTGCGATGTATAATCTTTTAATGCAGAAACAAAATACTTTTTATCATGATTATAAAATAAATGTCTGTGCAGGAACAAAGGCGGGTATAGGACTTGATGCAGTTCGTCCGGTCATAAATTCTATGGGTAATCCGCTTGAAACCAAAACGATCGCACTTTCGTGCGGTAAGCTGACTACAGGTGTGACAATCTATTGCACTTGCAGGAACTTCAGCTACACTTCTTGCAAAACGCTGGGAGTCGGCATTGCTTGTTAATGTTGATAATGACACACTAAACAGACTTATGAATAATAAAGAAGCACTTGATGCATTAAAGCGTATCGAAGGTTTCCGTAATCTTAATTCTGATATTGAAACTATTATAAACAAATCAGAAGCAGTAAAAAGTGCTAAGAAAAATGGCATTGATAAACTTAGCCAGAAAGATAAAAAAGAACTTTCCGAGGCGGAAAAGGAATACAAGACATTGCGTAAACAGTTACAGGAAAAACTTATCAAGTTTGCTACAAGAGTGCCTGTGTTTATGTATCTGACAGATTATCGTGAACGCTGTCTGAAAGACGTTGTAACCCAGCTTGAACCGGGGCTTTTCAAAAAGTAACAGGTCTTAATGTAAATGATTTTGAACTTTTGTGTTCTATCGGTGTTTTTAATGCGAGCCTGATGAATGATGCTATTTTTAAATTTAAGAGATACGAGGACGCAAGCCTTACATACACCGGAATTGACAGGCATGAAGACGATGAAGTAGGTGGTTGGGATACAGTTATCAGGCGTGAAGAATACGAAAAACTGTTTTACAATCAGCAAGCTACAATGGAAATAAATCAGATTGATGATATTTCCGACAAAGAAACAATTTTAAAAAAGTCACCAAAACCATCAAAACCTGTTTTGACGGCAAAGACAGAACTCGTTACTGTGCAGTACGGTGTAAAATCACCTGTTATAAAACAATCAGATTCTGAAAAACCAAAAGAACCGGAGTTGAAAATAGATCTGTCCGCAATTAAAATCGGTGCAACAGTCAGACATAAAATTTTTGGTGAAGGTGTTATAGCAAAATTTAACGGAAAACATATTTATGTTGAGTTTAAAACAGGACAGAAAAATTTTGTTTTCCCTGACGCATTTAAACAAGGGTTTTTAAAAATATAGATAAGAAACAGAGCGGAGTTTGTTTTGGTAGTTATCATTTCCTTTCTGCTATCAATTCTTATTATTGCATTCAAACTATATGCATGATATAATATAAACATATGGTTTATGCGAGGTGATACTCATGCAGGAGATAAAAAAAGTACCGATAGGAATAGAAGATTTCAAAAAGATAATAGATAAAAACTGTTATTTTGTGGACAAAACTTTGATGATAAAAGATTTACTTAACAGCGGGGCAGATGTAACTTTATTTACACGTCCGAGAAGATTCGGCAAGACATTAAATCTTAGTATGATCAAGTATTTTTTTGAAAAGACCGAAGAAAGTAACGCATATCTTTTTGATAATATGAATATATCAAAATACCCTGAATATATGGCATATCAGGGACAATATCCGGTTATTTCTCTTTCTTTGAAAAGTATGAAACAACCTACTTTTGAAGAATCGTTTGAAGTTTTTAAAGAACTGATAAAATTTGAATTTTTAAGGCATAAGAAAGCGATATTTAATTCAAATAAAACCGAAAAAACAAATCTGGATAAGGTGTCAAGATTTATTGAAATGAAGGCTGATAAAGCTGAATACAATACTTCAGTAAGTTTTCTTTCAAAAATACTTGCAGATGTATATAATAAAAAAGTGATCCTTCTTATAGATGAATATGATGTACCGCTTGAAAATGCTTATGCCTGTGGATTTTATGAGAAGATGATAAACCTTGTCCGTTCTGTATTTGAATCGGCTCTTAAAACAAATTCTTCACTTGAATTTGGCGTATTAACAGGCTGTATGAGAGTATCGAAGGAAAGTATTTTTACCGTACTTAATAATCTTATGGTGTGTAGCATTTTAAATGCCGAATTTAATACTGCTTTTGGCTTTACTCAAAAAGAAATTGATGAAATGCTTGAATATTATCAGCTTTCAGAAAAGCAGAAGGATATAAAGAAATGGTATGACGGATATAATTTTGGCAGAGCAGAAATATACAATCCGTGGTCTGCTCTCAATTATATAAAGACCGCAAATGCTGACAAAAATGCTCCGATGATACTGTACTGGTCTAATACCTCATCAAATATAATAGTTAAGAGATTGATTGAAGAATCAGATGAAGAAACTAAAGCTGTCGTTGAAGAACTGATAAACGGTGTACCTGTGGAAAGTTATATTTATGAAGATGTAACCTATGGTGAGATAGATGTAAACAGTAACTGTATCTGGAGTTTTTTGCTTTTTACCGGTTATCTTAAAGTTATTGACAGACAGTCAGTCAATAACAGACAGCTTTATAAAATGGTTATTCCAAATCTGGAAATAAAAACGATTTATGAGGATTCTATAGTAAATTGGTTTGATAAAAATATAAAGTCAGAAAATCGTGATGATTTCTTTAAATCTGTTCTTGAAAAAGATGCTGATAAAATTAATAAATACATTCAGAACTGGCTTGCTGATACTATAAGTTACTATGATGAAAAAGAAAATTATTATCATGGATTTCTCGCAGGTGTGCTGACAGGTTTCAAAGGATACAGGGTTGTTTCAAACAGAGAATCAGGAAACGGAAGATATGATTTGTTTATAAAAAGCCGTATCGGCAGAAATACGGGTATTATTTTTGAGTTTAAAATTTCTCCGACAGAGGACGAAATGGAAACATACGCTGATATCGCTTTGCAACAGATCGAGGATAGAAATTATGAGCAGGAACTTCGTAATGACAGATATCAAAAAATAATAAAGTATGGTATATCTTTCTGCGAAAAATTATGTTATGTTAAACTTTCGCCTTATTCCGACTGACATATAATAAAACTAAAAAACCTCAGCAAAAGCTTTCTGCTCAAGCTGAGGTTTATCTGTATCATTTTAATTTATAATATATTTTGTTGTTTTTCCTTTTCCAATGACTTTTATTTGATTTTTTTCACACATTTCTTTAAGTAAATTGTGTGCAGCAGTAGTTTTTAAGCCGGTCAGCTTTTCGGTTTCAAAACGGCTTATTGATCCATTTCTTTTTAGATAATCAATAATAAGCGATGTGCTGTCATCTGAAAATAAAGAAATAGTAGTTTCATTCATATTAGGAAGAGTAAGTCTGAATGCTCCGTCAGCAGATTCAAAAATCGGTTTGGAAGAAAAATTTTTATAAGCACGACATATTTTTCCGATTCCTGTTCCATAACTTTCGATAAGTTTCATTCTGTAAAATATTGCAGCAAGATTCATATTTCTTGACTGGGATACTCCCATATAAACAGCTTCCATCGTAAGACCTTTTACAAGACCGCCAAGTGAAACAAATTCAATACGATCATCATATATATTAACAAGAGTACTGCCACTAAATGAATAATCGCGATGAACAATGCAATTAAGAAGTGCTTCTCTCAAAGATTCCTCATCATAATCTCTATTGTCAGTACGATAAAGTCCGTTTATTGAAGAATGTGTTTTATTATAAATGTCAATAGTCATGAAAATATCATCAAGCTGTTTTAGCAGTGAACCTGAAAATTCTTTTCTGTCTCGAAATACTGCCTTATCTGTGCCCTGAAAAACAGCGAGTTTCAGAGTGTGTTCGCATTGATCTGAAAGCAAAAGTGCAAGATTTGTATATAATCCGTCCTCTCCGATGAGATGAAGTGTTCTGAATTGAGAAACACCAATATCGAGGTTTCTTTCTTTCATTTTCTCAGTGAAAGAAACGAAAGAAAGTTCCTGATTCATTGAACGTCCTGTTTCATAAGTTTTTCCGTTTGTCTGAATTATAAGCTCACGAATTGCATCATCACTTACAGGCTGAGATGATGAACCTTTGCGAACGAATACACCTGATGGTTTCAGACCTTTATCTGAAAGATAGTATGGTTTGTTTGTACCAGTAGATATTTCGATTTTAATAACTTTTTTATCTTCAAGTATCATATCTGTGATTTTAACAAATGGCATAACATCAGGCTTTATTCCATCTTTCAGAGCATTGGCAGTTTGTTGCATTACAAAATCAGGATTATCAAGACCAATGATTTTTCCATTATCAGATATGCCTATATATAATGTTCCGCCTTCTGTATTAGCAAATGCAATTACTTCTTTTTTTATGTCGCTTACATAAACTTCTTTAAATTCTGTATTCATATTTTCGGAAAACATATTATTATTTCCTTTCACTTCTTTCATATTCTTTCGTTTCTTTCATAAGTGTAACATAAACGAAAGAAAAAGTCAATGTTTTATTTTGAAATTAATGACAATTTATTTTGACGTACAAGTAAAAAATATTTTTCTAAAACATCTCAGCAAGTATAGCTAAAACTATTATCACAACAATAACAATCATTACAGCCTCAGTAGATATATCCGTTTTCTTTTCGGGGTCGATATAGATTTGCGGTTCAGGTCCGCCACAATGTATCCCTGCGTTTATCAGCTCAAATGTTTTTTCAGTAGTATTCATAACTGATTTGTCACCCGACAGCCATTTTACATTGCATATATACAGCATATCACCGCGTGCATTATTGGCTACTTTGATTTTTTTAATTACGCATGAGTTTAGGTATATTTTCTTTTTCTCATTATCTATTTCAGCTATTATAAATGCGCCGTCATCATCGCTTTCGATTTTGGCATCTTTGTAAAGTCCTGCGGTGATAATATTTTTCTCCATTGTACCTTGCTCCTTATAGTTATTTACAGACAAAAATATTTTAACATAAAAATATGTAAAAGTAAATATATGAATTTTGAGCCTGTGTTATAATTCACTGTTATAGACAAATATTATTACAAAGTTCTTAATTCCTTTTGTATCATATTTTTATTGAATTTATATCGGATTTGTAGTATAATATCTTAATGGAAAGAGGTGTCGATATGTCCCAAATAGGATTTGATAATGAAAAATATCTGCGTATGCAGTCAGAACACATAAGAGAAAGAATCGAAAAGTTCGGAGGTAAGTTGTATCTTGAGTTTGGCGGAAAGTTGTTTGATGATTTTCACGCTTCAAGAGTACTTCCGGGATTTCAGCCTGACAGTAAGCTGAAAATGCTCTTGCAGATCAAAGAAAGAGTAGAGATAGTTATGGCTATCAACGCCGCAGATATTGAGAAAAATAAACTCAGAAGCGATCTCGGCATTACGTATGATATGGACGTGATACGTCTTATCGACTGTTTCAGGACGATAGGTCTGTATGTGGGCAGTGTTGTTCTTACAAGATTTAACGGACAGGCTACAGCTGTTGCATTTCAGAAACGTCTTGAATCACTTGGCGTAAGGGTATATCGTCACTATACTATAGAAGGTTATCCTTCGGATGTCGCAAAAATAGTCAGCGATGAAGGTTACGGAAAAAATGAATACATAGCTACTACAAAAGAACTTGTTGTTGTAACAGCACCGGGACCCGGAAGCGGTAAAATGGCTGTATGTCTTTCTCAGCTTTATCATGAAAACAAACACGGTCACAAAGCAGGGTATGCAAAGTTTGAAACTTTCCCTATATGGAATCTCCCGCTCAAACACCCTGTAAACCTTGCATATGAAGCTGCTACAGCCGATCTTAACGATGTAAATATGATAGATCCGTTCCATCTTGAAGCTTATGGCGAAACTACTGTAAACTACAACAGAGATGTAGAGATTTTCCCTGTTGTTACTGCCATGCTCGAAAATATCCTCGGAGAATGTCCATACAAATCACCTACAGACATGGGTGTAAATATGGCAGGTAACTGTATAGTAGATGATGAGATAGCAAAAGATGCTTCACGTCAGGAAATATTAAGACGTTATTATGCAGCACTGTGTGATAAGAGAAAAGGTCTTATATCAGAAGAAACAGTGTTAAAATTAAAGATTCTTATGAAAAAAGCCGGTATAACCGTAAACGATCGTGCAGTTATGGCTCCGGCACTTCAGAAAGCAGCTCTTACCGGTCTTCCTGCCGCAGCTATACAGCTTCGTGACGGAAGAATAGTTACAGGAAAGACTTCTGAACTCCTCGGTGCATCTTCCGCACTTCTGCTTAATGCATTAAAAGCACTTGCAGGTATAGATGATGATATACATCTCATATCACCGGTTATAATAGAGCCTATCCAGCACCTGAAAACCGACCATCTCGGAAACAGAAATCCTTGTCTGCATACAGACGAAACACTTATCGCTCTGTCAATTTGTGCAGCGACAGATGAAAAAGCTGAACTTGCGATGCAACAGCTTGATAAACTCATAGGTTGCGAAGTTCATTCGTCGGTTATTCTTTCGGCAGTAGATGAGAAGGTGTTCAAGCGTCTTGGCGTAAATCTTACTTGTGAACCGAGTTATAAATAAGTATAAAAAAACAGTAATCCGCACCGTTTTTAGTGGTGCGGATTGCTGTTTTAGCTTAACTTTTTTAGTTGTATAAAATTGTTAAGAAGTAAAATTGAACTATTAACCAAGTTTCACATCTTCACCCATAATATATTGTTTGAGATGAGCAAGGTCTGCAAGATCTGTATTTCCGTCAGCGTTACAGTCAAAGTTCTTTACTTGTTCGTCATTCCAATTGACATCACCTATTATATAGAGACTTAGTGCAGTAAGGTCAGTGAGGTCTGTTACTGAGTCATTATTATAATCCGGTATAGCAGGTGCAACTAAATCATCAGTAGCAACGGCAAAAATAGAATCATTTTTTTGAATTATTATTTCTCCGTCTTCCTGATACAAGAGGTCTTTATCAGTAGCGAGTTCAAATTTAATAAGTTCATAAACCATTGGTTTAGTTACACACCCTATCCACATTTTAGTTTTCATGTTTTGAAAACCAAAAAATATTGTTTCAAATCCGTCCGCTGTTACTGTGATAGATTCATCTTTTTCATTTGCTTTAAAGAAACCGGTACTTTCAAGTGCTTTTAAATCTGCATCGATTTGTATGATCATAACATCATCTTCGGACATGGTTTCAAGTTCTGCATACAATGACGCAATTTTTTCTTCTTTGCTTTTTTCTCGTTGCTCAAGTTGTTCTTCTTTTGTTGGCAGTGGAGGCTTTTCCCATTGTTCTGTTTCAGGTAAAATATTTGCTGTGTTAGCAGTTGGATTTTCAGCGTAACATACAGACATAGATGTAGCTGAAAATGCTATGCACATGATTAATGTAATCAAACCTTTTTTCTTCAACATAGTATCAAGTCCTTTCAATTAATTTATTCGGTATATATTATCCAAACTCCATGAGAGTTTGATTATCTGAAAATTTTTTAATAACTATTCCTTTACTTAATATTTTCAATTATCTTATCACACTCATCATAATCAACATCTTGTATAAAAATAACATAGATAATATTGCCTTTTGTATAATTAACAACATATTGATTATCTTCTTGGCTTAAAATCGCTTTTGTTCCATTCACTGTTATTTCACTTAGGTTAAATTCATTACATGGAACAGAAATTGTTCCCATTTCATTTGGATAATAATTGTATGAAAAGTATATAGAACTTTTTCCTTTCATGAAAGTAAAACGATTATCTACTTCATTACAATCATTTGAATGGCTCATCTCTTTCAACTCAAACCCTTTTGGCAAGTAAAACGGAATATCAGGAGTATAGCCATTTTGTTGGCATTGAGTCTTTATTCCGTATGGGTCATCTTCGGAAACCGGAATTTCGATAGTTTTTTTAAAATTAACCGGAAAATATTCTTCCGCTATTTCAATTGCAAGTGTCATGATATTTGATTCGTTTTTGGTAATATCTCTTAGGATACTATCTATAGCCAATAACACTGCAATAACCGATAACACAACGGTAGCGACTTTTTTTAATATAGCAAACTTTTTCTTTTTGTTTTCCGCTTTTATTTTATCTATCATTTTTTCAAATTTTTTATCCGTATCAGCTTTGTCACTATCATCTGTCTGAGTATAAGACTCCGATAATTTTTTTGTTTTTGGAAATTCTTTGATTGTTTTCTGAGCAATTTTATAGATGTTTTTTTTCAAACCTCTTTTTATAAAAATCTTATGCGAATTTTTTTGCACTAAAATAAATACTTCTTTGGTGCATTTTCTTGCATCATTTTTATTTTTCAGATATGCATGGCACAAGCGGTATATATCAGTATAGTATTTTTCGGCAACAATCCGCATCAGAAACAAGCTGTCGTTATTATCTGTGTTTTTCAAAATATCACCTTTATCCTATACTGTTAATGATCTTATCGATCTCATCAAAATCAACATATTGAAAATCTATAAAATAGGTTATTTTATTTTTATAATAATCAACCGTATACCCGTTTTCTCTTTTAACTAAAGCTGCTTGTGCACCATTTATTGTGATTACTGTACATTCAGATTCATCATATCTTAATGGCATACTATCCGACATATTTGGGTCATAATTATAATTAAATAAAATACAGCTTGTTCCTTTTTTAAACTTAAAAGCGTTAAAACGAGAATCAAAGTCATAATTTGAAGGAGTTGACTGATGCATCTCCATCAACTCAAAACCTTCCGGTAAATAAAACGGAACATCGGGAGTGTATTTGTATTTTTGACATTCCGTCCTTATTCCATATGGGTCGTTTTCGGAAACAGGGAGTTTGATTACTTTGTTATTGTCGATCGAGAAACTGTTTTCTGCAATATTTACTGCAAGTGTCAGAATGCTTTCGTTGGTTGTCGCTCTTACAATAGTGTTTGTAGTAAACAGCACTATAACAGAAGCGACAGCAACAACAGCTTTCTTTGATATATTAAACTTTTTCCTTTTGTTCACTGAATCGTTATAGAGTTCGTCATTTATATCGCTCATTAGCTTATCAATACTTTTTTGAATATCAATTTCTTCTGATTCGTCATATCCTTGCATTTCAAGCAGAAAGTCAACAATTTCATCGACTCCGTCAACATCACCTTTTTTAATTTTTCTGTTGAGTTCTTTCATGCTTGTTTCTATTGCTTTTTCTTCGATCTCTGTACTAAGCAAAAAATCCTTTACGAAGTCCCTCTCCACTTTTTTGCTCATGTTTTTTTCCTCCTCTATATAGTAATGATTTTTTTACACTGATTTCTTGCAAAAAATAAAAACTTTTTTATTTTCAGATATCCATACAAAATACAGTGCTTTTATTTAGCTATTTTCACCAAGGCTTTTTAATAATTTTGCCTTTATTCTGGTCATTCTTGAATAAAAAGCATTCAATGTCATATTATGTTTTTTTGCAATGATATCCGGATCTAATTGATTCTGATAAAAATCCACTAGTATCTCTTTTTCGATTTTATTTAAAAATGTAAACTGTTCGAGTAAATCGGTTATTGACTGGTCTTTATCATCAAAAAATATTTCACGATATGAGAATTTTTCATCATCAATGAGATTTTCTATATCAATATCGCTTCTGTTATAGTCCTGATTTTTTCTTCTGTATTCTTTTATTTTATTCTTTGCGACAGCATAAAGCCATTTTTTAATTTCGTCTCCAATGGTGAGCTTTTCTGATTTCTGACAAAATACTGCAAACACTTCCTGTGTGCAATCCTCTGCGTCCATTTTGTTTTTTAGATGCGCTCTGCAAAGTCTGTAAACATCGTTATAGTATTTTGCCGCAACACTGTGTATGAGAAATTCGGTGTCTGTATTTTTAAAGTCGTCCAATCTATCACCCCACCTTTTAAAACAATTTTCAGAATTTACAGAGTCGTTATGATACACTTCCCCCTATAATATATATGTCGAAAAAAGGGCAATTTCTTTCAAGGAAAAAAATATTTGTATGATTATACATATTTCTACATATGTTTTTGTATTAAATCAACTATAAAATGTGATGCTTTAAATAAATTTCGGTACAGGCAGGGGAGATGCTTAATTTATATTGAAATCAGTATGGATTTGTAGAGTGCATTTTCATAAGATTGCAGAATAAACGGTTGAGAAGACAGAAAAATTTTAAAATTTTCAGGAATATAAAAACGACCGCTGTCATGATACATTTCGTATCTTTATGACAGCGGTCATTTTTATCTGAAAAATATTTTAAAACAAAATATTATCTTTTAATTTTTTTACTGCAAACCAAGAGTCACATCATCTTTTGAAATATACTGTTTAAAATGTGCAAGGTCTGCGAGGTTTACATCTCCATCGCCATTAACATCAGCAGCTTTCAACGCACTTTCATCTAAAGATGCATCGTCTAAAAGATGAAGTGAAAGAAGTGAAAGATCTGTAAGATCGGTTGTCATGTCGGAGTTAAGGTCACCGTAAACTGTTTCTTCGATCAGATCAACAGTTTTAACATTTCCGGGAACGGTAACCGGTTTAAATAAGTCACTGTTCCTGAAAGCATTTTCCTCGATGTTTTCCGGAGTATTGATGAATTCTACTGATTTTAATGAACTGCAATAAGCAAAAGCGAGTTGTCCTACAGATTTAATTTCTCCGTTTAACTTAACGCTTTCGAGTTTAGGACAGTCAAGAAATGTTCCGTTATAGATTTCTGTTATACCTTCCGGAATAGTGATATCCGTTATTTTACTACCGGCAAAAGCATAATCGCTTATGTATGTAACACTATCAGGAATAATTATCGATGAACACTTTGCACTCATAAATGCATGCCCTTTTATTGCTTCAACATTTTCAGGAACAGTATATGTACTGTCCG
The DNA here is from genome assembly GCA_015066745.1 of Ruminococcus sp. Classification (GTDB taxonomy): domain Bacteria; phylum Bacillota; class Clostridia; order Oscillospirales; family Ruminococcaceae; genus HUN007. The sequence continues at coordinate 11,681 of SVNW01000028.1, forward strand.
TTTTTCCCTCAGGATAGTGCAACAGTTCTTTTCCGTCTTTTGTGAACCATACACCGTCAATACTTTTATAACTTTCATTTTCTTCTGATACATCAATAGTTTCAAGTGATGCACATTCCACAAATACACCATAATCAAGCTGTTTTACTCCGGAAGGTATATATACTGACTTAAGAGATGTACAACCTGAAAATGCATCAAAGCTTATAGAAGTAACGCTTTCAGGAATATCTATAGACACCATATCCTTAAATCCGCCAAATGCAGAACTGCCTATTGCTGTAATACCATCAGATATAACGACTTTTCTGACATAACTATCATAATAATACCATGGATTATTATACTTAATTTCGCCGGTACCTTCTATCTTAAGTACATTTTTTTCAAGTGTCCAGGTAATCAGTTCTCCGTACTTACCGGACACCGATACACCATCTGTCAGCTCTGTACCATAATGAAGCTGAAGATCAGAATTACTGAAAGTTTCTGTTACATTATCTATATCATTCCACTGTTCTTTGGTTCCTGTATAATATACATCAGAAAGTTGTATGCAACGCTTAAAAATATCAGAACCTATAGATTCAATATTTTTTCCAAACGATACTGATATCAGCGATAACGAATTTGCAAAAGCACCTTTATCTAATTCTTTTACGCTGTCACAAAGTTTTAACGATAAAAGCTGTGAAGAATGGAAAGCATTTTCTGATATTTTTTCTACACTGTCAGGAACAACATAATCCATATCAGTTCTGCCTGTTGGATATCTTACAAGTTCTTTCATGTCACTGCTGAAAAGCACACCGTCAACAGATTTGTAATTCTTGTTTTCAGGGTCAACATTTATATTTGTAAGAGCAAAGCAGTACATAAAAGCAGAAGCGTCAATATTTTCAACACTTGCCGGTATTTCTATTGTGTTTAAATTTTCGCAATTGTAAAACATCTCTTTCCCGATACTCTTTATTCCGTCCGGAAGCTTTACAGTTTCAACTTCCCAATTATCTCTGAACGTATCGGAAGTGATGTATTCAATACTTGTAACCGGTGTTTCTTCGAGTGCATATACCGGATATACTCCACTCATTGTCAGAATAGATATTGCTGCGAGTACACTTAAAATTTTTTTGTTATTCATACCAATTACTCCTTTAAATATAATTATAAAAGATTTTATATATTAATAATACCATACAATGGCTGAAATATCTATATATAAAACATAAAATTTTTTGAAAATTTTTAGATATTTTTTCTAAATTTCTGTTTCGAAATAGTGGTTGTGATATTTTATTTTGTTATTTATGAAAGGCTTATCGAATATGAGTTTTACGAATTAAGGTTGAGATCAGCATAGATTTGTAGTATAATATGTTATGTAATAAAGAAAATATAAAAAATATCACCCCTGATATTTCAAAGGTGATTAAAAAAATTATTTTAAAGGAGTATAACCTGGTATGATGCACGAAATAGGAAAAGGAAGATATGATAATGCATATAAAAATATTTCACCTAAATCAACAGATATAGTGCTTTGCTATAAGGACAGGGATATAATAGTAAAAGAAAACAGTGATGAAATTTCATTTCTGACATACGGAGAAGTACTTTCACAAGCTCCTGATATAGCTCAGAATTATATATACCTTTTTAAAATAGATGATACTTCATATTTTCTTATACCACAGACAGAAAATATCGAGCTTGAAAACACACGCCGTATATACATACGTCCTTTCAGAGAAATGGCACCGCTTACAAATGTATTTGCAGGCATGACAGGTTTTCAGCTCAGAAACTGGTACAACACGATAAAATACTGTTCTTCATGCGGTAAACCACTTGTTCACGATACAAAAGAACGAATGCTTCGCTGTACAGACTGCGGTCATATGGAATATCCTAAAATATGTCCTGCGGTAATAGTAGGTGTTATCAGCAACGACCGTATTCTTCTCACAAAGTACGCTCGTGGAGAACACACACGTTACGGTCTTGTTGCAGGATTTGCTGAGATAGGGGAGACTATCGAGGAAACAGTAGTGCGTGAAGTTATGGAAGAAACAGGACTCAGAGTAAGTCGTGTAAAGTACTACAAAAGCCAGCCCTGGTCACTTACCGATACTTTACTTTTCGGATTCTGGGCAGAAATTGACGGCGATGACGCAGTTTTTCTTGACGAAGAAGAACTTGCCAGCGCACAGTGGTTTTCACGAAATGACGTAGTAGACGAAAACTCAATAAGTCTTACCGGTGAGATGATGAGAGTGTTTAAAGAGGGAGCAAAAATATTTGACTAAACTTAGCTTAACATTTCCCCCTCAAGATATGAGCAACGCAGATAATCCGGGTTGCTGTAGTAAACGTTTGAGTTGAAATAAGAAATTTCGTCACTTATAAATGATGAAAATACGTCTATAAGTGTCTGTTCTATATCACCGTCTTCACACACATCAGTAATCAAAGTCTGATAAACACTTCCTATGGAAAGATATGATGGAACAGTATATTTACATTCTGCAACCGAATCATATTCACCGTCTTTTATTTCATACTGCTCGATCAGTTCATCTGAAACCTGTTCAAATGATAAACAGTGATTTACTTGTGCGATCCTTAACTGCCTTGATATATCTGATTTTGTAAAATATTTTATAATATCACATCGTTTGTTTTTGGTTTTTCGTGCAGTAAATTCAAGTAACGAGCATACATAATAAATATCATTAATTTTTTCCGGTGACAGTTGTATCATTAACGTATTCATTCCTTTCAATTCAGTATTGTTTTTTCTTCATTTAGATTATAACAAATACATTAAAGAGTTGTCAATAAAATATGCGTCTGACGTTCCAATCAATCAGACGCATATTTTTTATATTAAATTATTTTTGTAGTCCAGCTTTCCAAATTCCATATATCAGTTGCGATATCTTCATAAAATTCCGGTTCATGACTTACAAGTACGATAGTACCTTTAAATTTCTGCAAAGCCTCTTTGAGTGATTCTTTTGCAAGTACGTCAAGATGGTTTGTAGGTTCGTCAAGTACAAGCAGGTTAAATTCCTGAAGCATAAGATGACAAAGTCTTACTTTTGCGTTTTCACCACCTGAAAGAACTTTCATCTGTGATGTTATGTGTTCGGTTGTAAGTCCGCAACGTGCAAGAGCGGCACGTACTTCTGCATTTGTCATTGAAGGGTATTCGTCCCATATCTCTTGAAGTGCGGTTTTTGATGATGCTTCTTCTTCCTGTTTGAAATATCCGTACTTTACAAACTGGTCGTGTTCGACAGTTCCCTGAATAGGTTTTATAATACCGAGCAGAGTTTTGATAAGAGTGGACTTTCCAAGACCGTTTACGCCCTTGATAGCAACTTTCTGATTTCGTTCTATCTGAAGATCTACAGCTCTTGTAAGTGGTTCGTCATAACCGAGTATGAGATCTTTTGCTTCGATAACAACTTTACCCGGAGTTCTTGCAGACTGGAAAGAAAACGAAGGTTTTACCTTTTCTTTTGCTATAGTGATGATCTCCATGTTTTCAAGTTTTTTCTGCCTTGAACGTGCCATGGTAGCAGTTGCGGCTCTTGCTTTGTTTTTAGCGATGAACTCCTGAAGATGTGCTATTTCTTTCTGCTGTTTTTCATATGCCTGTTCTGTCTGACGTTTCTTGAGTTCGTACATTCTCTTGAAATCTTCGTAGTTTCCGGTATAACGTGTCAGAACAGCATTTTCTATATTGTAGATAACATTTACCACAGAGTTCATAAACGGAACGTCATGAGAAACAAGTATAAATGCGTTTTCATAATTCTGCAGGAAATTCTGTAACCATGCTATGTGGTTTTCGTCAAGAAAGTTTGTAGGTTCGTCAAGAATAAGGATCATCGGATTTTCAAGAAGGAGTTTTGTAAGCAGAACTTTTGCTCTCTGTCCGCCCGAAAGTTGGGAAACATCATGATCAAGACCTATTTCACCAAGACCGAGACCGTTTGCGTATTCGGTTATCTTGCTGTCTATGGTGTAGTAACCGCTCTGTTCGAGAATTTCCTGTATTTCGCCTACGTTTTCCATGAGTTCTGCCATTTCTTCATCTGAAACATCAGCCATTTTTTCATAGGCATCAAGCATTTCTTTTTCAAGATCTGCAAGATGGCTGAAAGCTTCTCTGAGAACTTCACGGATAGTTTTTCCGGGAGTAAGAGTGCTGTACTGGTCAAGATAACCTGTAGTAATATGTTTACACCATTCTATTTTTCCCTCGTCAGGCATAAGTTTACCTGTTATTATGTTCAGAAAGGTTGTTTTTCCTTCGCCGTTTGCACCTACAAGGCCAACGTGTTCACCTTTCAGGAGTCTGAAAGAGGAGTCTTCAAGAATTCTTCTTGCTCCAAATCCATGTGTTACATTTTCAACATTGAGAATACTCATTTATAAAAGCTCCTTGATATGTTATGACTTATTATGTGTTATATTTTAAAGAGAAGATCTGCATATACAGGGAAAGGCCAGTATTTTTCAGCAACTATGGTTTCAAGTTCATCTGCTACCGCTCTTAAAACCTGCATTTTAGCGAAAACGTCATTTCTGTAGAATTTTGAAAGGTCAAATACATTGTCTATTTCCTTTGCGTTCAGAAGTGACTGTTCAAGCGAAGAAATGGCGTCATCAAGACTGTTTGCTGTTACAGAAAGTCTGTTTGCAAGTTTTGTCTGTGCGTTATTTTCTATTCCTACAGATTTCATGGAGAACAGTGTGTCGCATACTTCCTTGGTATATGCCATAACAGCAGGGTATATCTGTTTCTTGGCCATATCTATCATAGTGAGTGCTTCGATGTTTATTACTTTTGAATAGTTGTCAAGAAGTATTTCTGTTCTTGATGCTATTTCTGTACGTGAGTAAACTTTGAATTTTTCAAAGAGTTCTACGTTTTTCTCAGCCATGTACTTCGGAACGCAGTCAACAGTTGAGATGTAATTTGGAAGTCCTCTTTTTGCTACTGCTTCTTCTACCCATTCATCAGAATAACCATTTCCGTTGAAGATAACACATTTGTGTTCTTTTATTGTTTTTACAAGAAGTTTTTTGAGTGCAGAGTTGAAGTCTTTTGCATTCTCAAGTTCATCTGCAAATTTTGAAAGGGCATCTGCTACTATTGTATTCATTATTACATTTGTGCATGAAATAGAATCAGCAGAACCAAGCATTCTGAATTCAAATTTGTTTCCTGTAAACGCCATAGGAGAAGTTCTGTTTCTGTCAGTTGTATCTTTTTTGAATGACGGAAGAGCGTCAACACCTATTTCAAATTTTACTTCTGAATTGAGCTGAGCTGTTGTATTGTTTTCAAGTGCTTCTAAAATAGCTTCGAGTTCTTCGCCGATAAATATTGAAATGATAGCAGGCGGTGCTTCATTTGCTCCGAGTCTGTGGTCGTTGCCGGCACTGGCCGCAGAAAGTCTGAGAAGATCGGAGTTTTCGTGAACTGCCTTTATGATAGCACACAAAAATGTGATAAACTGCATATTTTCAGTCGGTGTATCACCCGGATCAAGAAGATTCTGACCGTCATTTGAGCAGATAGACCAGTTGTTATGTTTTCCTGAACCGTTTACGCCCGCAAATGGCTTTTCGTGAAGAAGGCAAACAAGATTGTGCTTTAAAGCGATCTTTTTCATAAGTTCCATAGTAAGCTGATTGTGGTCGGCAGCTATGTTGGAAGTTGAAAATACAGGAGCGAGTTCATGCTGTGCAGGAGCAGCTTCATTGTGTTTTGTCTTTGAGAGAACGCCGAGTTTCCAGAGTTCTTCGTCAAGTTCTTTCATAAAGTTTGAGATACGCTGTTTTATATTTCCGAAGTAATGGTCTTCAAGTTCCTGTCCTTTTGGAGGTTTTGCACCGAAAAGTGTTCTGCCTGTGATAACAAGGTCTTCACGCTTATCATAAAGTGCTTTGTCTATAAGGAAGTATTCCTGTTCAGCACCTACTGTAGTTGTAACTCTTGTAGCACGTGTATTTCCGAAAAGTCTTAATATTCTGAGCGCCTGTTCGTTTACTATTTCCATAGAACGAAGAAGCGGTGTTTTCTTATCGAGTATTTCTCCTGTATATGAACAGAAAGCTGTTGGTATGTACAGTGTATCGTCTTTTATAAATGCGTCTGATGTAGGATCCCATGCTGTATATCCTCTTGCTTCAAATGTAGCTCTCAGACCGCCTGAAGGGAAAGAGGAAGCATCAGGTTCACCTTTGATAAGCTCCTTACCTGAAAATTCAAGTATTACCATTCCGTTTGAAGTAGGGGAGATAAATGCGTCATGTTTTTCAGCAGTTATTCCTGTCATAGGCTGGAACCAGTGAGTGTAGTGTGTAGCACCTTTTTCAATTGCCCAGTCTTTCATAGCATTTGCGACAACATCAGCAATTGTACTGTCAAGTGCTGTTCCGAATGTTTTGGTCTGCATAACTGCTTTGAAAATGTTTTTTGGCAGTCTTTCTCTCATTATAGTCTGGTTAAATACATTACAGGCAAAAAAATCTGCAACATTCTGATTTTTTTCTGTTTCCGGCATAAATAAGATCCTCCTGAAAAAATTTATTTTTAATTTATTTTGTTTTTAAAAAAATGAAAAGCGTTCTGATTTCATTGCAGATTCGATACTGAATAATATTTTTCCGTACAGAATCAAGCTTGTCGAAATCAAAACGCCATTGTTTTAATTTATACAGACAAATCTCTGTTATCTATATAATATGATACATGAAATTATCGTGTTTGTCAATATATGATGGTGTGATTTGTGGAAAAGTGATAAAAGCTTAGATGTTATTCGGTTTTATTATTATGGTTTGCGATAAATCACTATATTTTTATTATCAGAATTATTTGTTCAGTCCATGTTTTTTAAAAATTCGGTTATTTCCGAAAGATTCATGGAGTGTGAACCTTTTATAAGGATTGTGTCATTTTTGCAAAGTATATCAGGGAGTTTTTCCATAGCTTCATTGTTGTTATTAAAATGAAATACCTGAATATCTGCATTTTCAGAAAGTGCTCCGTCTGCTATATATCGTGCATCATCACCTATGCATATGAGGCGGTCAACAAGAGAAGAAGCTGTTTTACCTGTATCAAGATGCATTTTTGATGAGTTTTCGCCCAGTTCTTTCATATCTGCAAGTATGGCTGTCCTGTTTCCGTCAAGGCTTCCGAGAACTTTAAGCGATGCTTTTACAGAGTCCGGATTTGCGTTGTAACAGTCATTTATAAGAGTAAATGACTGTGTTTTGATTACATTAAATCTTCCGTCAATATTTTTGAAGTTTCTTATCCCAGAAATTATTTTTTCAGTAGACATACCAAGCTTTTTACCTATTGCGAAAGCACATAGAGCATTCATTACCATGTGGTTTCCGAGAGCGGGTACAAATGCGTTTACAGTACCTTCAGGAGTTACTATATCAAATTTTGTCCCTTCGATACCGCATTGTTCTATGTTCTGAGCATGATAAGCATTCTGATTTCCTATGCCAAAAAAGCAGGTGTTTTTAAAATCAACTGTGCATAGTTTATCATCATCACCGTTTAGTACGGCTGTTCCGTTTTCTTTGATAAAAGGAAGCATCTCTGTTTTAGCTTTGAGTATTCCGTCTCTCGAACCGAGAAATTCAAGATGAGCTGTTCCTATGTTGGTTATTACGCCTATATCGGGTCTTACCATTTTTGCAAGTCGTGTCATCTCGTCAAAGTGGTTGATACCCATTTCAACAACTGCTATGTCATGTTCTTCACCGATTCTGAAAAGTGTACGAGGGACACCTATTTCGTTGTTGAGATTTCCTTCTGTTTTGAGCACGTTAAAAGATTCGGAAAGTACAGAGTATATCATTTCTTTGGTAGATGTTTTACCTGAACTTCCGGAGATACCTACAACTGTAAGGTTGTCAAAAAGACTTCTGTAGTATTCTGCAATATCTTTGAGAGCCTGTGCTGTTGATTTTACTGATATATGAGGCTTTGAGGTGCATGAAGGTTCTTTTTCCGTAAGAGTACACACTGCACCGCTTTCAAAAACAGAATCCATAAAATCATGTCCGTCAAATCTTGCACCCTTTATAGGAATATAGAGTGTACCTTCGTGAATATTTCTGCTGTCTATTGAAATATCACTTACAATATCGTTTTTACAGTCTCTGTCACATATGATCTGACCGTTGCACGCAGATGCTATCTCGTAAAGAGTCATAGTTTTCAAAAGAGATCTACCTCCTTTAAGCAAATGCTTCAAGTGATTTGTTTATGATAAAGTCGCAAAGCTGAGCATGGGACATACCGATAACGGCTGCTTCCTGTGGCAGGAGTGATGCCGGTGTCATACCCGGAAGTGTATTTGCCTCAAGACAGTATATCTCTCCGTTACTGCTTACAATAAAATCTATACGTGAATATATTCGGAGTTTGAGTGATGCAAATGCCTTTTGGGCAGCATTTTGCAAAGCCTTTGTTGTGTTTTCATCGATTTCGGCAGGACAAACTTCAAGTGTTTTTCCTGAGTATTTATTTTTGTAGTCGTAAAAACCGTCAGCAATGATTTCTATTACCGGAAGCGCTTTTCCGTCGAGTACGCCTACCGAAAATTCTCTTCCTGTTATAAACTCCTCAACTACTACTTCATCTTCATATTTAAAGCAATCTTTGAGAGCTTTTTTAAAGCTTTCTTTGTCATCGGCTCTTGAAACACCTATGCTTGAACCGCCACTGCAGGGTTTTACGATGCAGGGGAAGCTGTTCCATTCGTCTGTTTTACCGTTTTTATATTCCTTTGATGTATATGAAGTACCATTTGCCATCTTTATACCGTCTGCTATAAGAAGGCGACGTGTGATACCTTTGTTCATTGCATTTGCACTGCCAAGGTAATCAGAACCTGTATATTTTATTCCGAGAAGTTCAAAAGTAGCCTGGATCTTTCCGTCTTCACCGTTTGCACCATGAAGCGCCATGAAAACTATGTCGGATTTTTTACATATACCGATAACATTTTTGCCGAAAAATCCGTCATCACTTGTTCCGCGCATTTCCTTTATTTTTTCAAGGTCAGGTTCATTTGAAGGTATAGATGATGTCTGTGTTTCAAAGTCGATATCACTTTTGAAAACCTCATCGGGTGTGATATCAGTTCCCATAAAAACATCAAGCAAAAATACATTGTGTCCCTGTTTTTTAAGGGATTTTGCACACATAAGTCCTGATGTAAGACTTACATCTCTTTCACCGCTCAGACCGCCTGCTAATACTGTTATATTCATAAATTTCCTCCAAGAGAATATATATTCTGCATTTATTTGCACTAATATATTATACTATTGATGCGGTGAAAATGCAATAAGCAGTGATGATTATTTTTTGCAGACAATTTTCTATTGAAATAATCACACATCTAATGTATAATAGTTATATACAAATGTATACGTGCCAAAAGCAAAATATGTAAAAAAGAGGTGTATTAATATGTCAAACAACAAATTTACAGTTACATTGCAGCAGATAATCGATGAGTTCAAGCTTGAAGAACTTTATCTTCCGAAAAGTGCGGAAGAAATACTTATTTCTGAAAATGAAGTAAACCGTCCGGGATTACAGCTTGTGAATTTTTATGAATACTTCAATCCTGAACGTATGCAGATAGTGGGCAAGACGGAGTTTGCATATCTTTCAACTATTGAGGAAAATGAGCGAAAAGACATAATAGACAAATTCTTTTCAAAAAAGATACCTGTACTTGTAATTACAAGAGGTCTTGAAGCTTTTCCCGAAATGATAGAACTTGCTCAGAAATATGAGATACCTGTACTCAGATCAAAAGACGGTACTTCTAACTTCGTAGCAGCTCTTATTGCGTTCCTTAACCTTAATCTCGCTCCAAGAATAACAAGACACGGTGTTCTTATCGAGATATACGGCGAAGGTGTACTTATACTCGGCGAGAGCGGTGTAGGTAAGAGTGAAACTGCTATAGAACTTGTCAAGAGAGGACACCGACTTGTTGCAGATGATGCTGTTGAGATAAGAAAAGTATCAAATATCAGTCTTCTCGGAACATCTCCTGATAATATCAGACATTTCCTTGAACTTAGAGGCATAGGAATAATAAATGCAAGACGACTTTTCGGTGTAGGTGCAGTCAAGGTAACAGAGAAGATAGATCTTGTAGTTGAACTTGAGATCTGGAATCCTGAAAAGCTTTATGACAGAATGGGCGTAGATAATGAGTATGTTTCAATACTCGGTGTAAACGTTCCGTCAGTTACGATTCCTGTAAAACCGGGTCGTAACCTTGCAGTTATACTTGAAGTAGCTGCTATGAACGCAAGACAGAAAAAGATGGGCTATAATGCAGCTCATGAGCTTCTCGGAAGACTCGGTTTTGATCTTACCGGAAAAGATAAAATAAAAGATCTTTGATAAAACTATAAAAACCTGGAGGGGATTATTTGTTAATCGAATTGGATACACATTTTCATTCTGTTGCATCAACTCATGCATATTCTACTGTAAAAGAAATAGCTCACAGTGCTTTTGAAAACGGGATAAAAGGTTTTGCAATGACAGACCATGCGCCTGCTATGCCTGATTCACCGCATATATGGCATTTCAGAAATCTTAAAGTTATTCCTGATTATATAGAAGGAATGCGTGTGATAAAGGGCGTTGAGGCAAATATAACAGATCTTGAAGGTCATATAGATATGACTGATTTTGATCTGGAATTTGTAGACTGGGTCATAGCATCTTTTCATTCAGTTGTAGTGGATAACAAATCTTGTGAAGATTTTTCCGATGCATATATAAACGTTGCGAAAAACAACCCTTATGTCGATGTAATAGGTCATCCCGGTTCATTGGGTTTTGGTTTTCAGAAAGAAAAAGTTCTAAAAGTTTTTAAAGAATATGATAAACTTGTTGAGATCAACGAATCTACTATTCTTCACAAGCGTGACGGTATAGAACGTAATCTTGAGATTTTGAAAATATGCAAAAAGTACGAAATACCGGTAGTGGTAAATTCGGACGGACATTACTGTGATATAGTAGGCAATGTTTCAAATGCGGAAAAAATGATAGAAGAGATAGGTTTCCCAAAAGCACTCGTTGCAAATAGTTGTGCTGAAAAAATTTATGAAAGAATAAAAGCAAAAAGACCAGATTTTGCGATGAGGTGATAGTGATGTCATATGTAGATAGTATTGTAGCAGTGTGCGAAAAATATGATTGTCGTTATAAACTGGACGAATCACTTAAAAATCATACTACTTTTCGTATAGGCGGAAAATGTCGTATAGCTGTTTTTATAAACGGTGAGAAAGTTCTTGGAGAACTGGTTTCGTATTGCCGTGACAATAATGTAAAGTATTTTATTCTTGGAAACGGAAGTAATATTATTGCAGATGACAAGGATTTTGAAGGTGCTGTTTTTATAATAGGCAACGATTTTTCCAGAATAAATTATATACGTGATGGTGTTGTTGAGTGCGAGGCAGGTCTTATGCTTAGCAGACTGTGTGTAACTGTTATGAAAGAAGGTCTTACAGGACTGGAATTTGCGTATGGTATACCGGGTACTGTTGGCGGAGCTTTGTATATGAATGCAGGTGCGTACGGCGGAGAAATGTCAGATGTTGTAGTATCGGCTGATTATCTTGATATAGACGGAAAGGTAAAAAGCATTTCAAAAGAAAACATGGATCTTTCGTACAGACACAGTGCTTTTATGAAATCAGGCAGGATAATACTGAGAGTAAGAATAAAACTTGAACAAGGTGTTATCATGGATATAGAGCAAAAAATGGAAAAGCTTATGAATCAGCGACGTGAAAAACAGCCCCTTAATTTTCCTAGTGCTGGCAGTACTTTTAAAAGACCTCAGGGCGCTTTTGCGGCTGCGCTTATAGAACAGTGCGGTCTTAAAGGTTTTTCAGTAGGAGATGCCCAGGTAAGCGAAAAGCACAGCGGATTTGTAATAAATAAGGGTGAGGCTACTTTTGAGGACCTCATGGAACTTGTTGAAAAAATAAAAGAAAAAGTAAAAAATGATACAGGATATGAGCTTGAACTTGAACCTGAAATATTAAGTTGAAAGCATTGATATCCATAAAAACTGTTTGGAGTGATTTTTGGTGCAGTTTGTTATAGTTACCGGATTATCCGGTTCCGGTAAATCATATGCAATGAATACACTTGAAGATATAGGCTTTTATTGTATTGATAATATGCCACCTCAGCTTATTTCAAAATTTATAGATATATGTTGTGATGAAAATATGGATAAGATAGCTATCGCTGTGGATATTCGTTCCGGCGATATGTTTACAACAGAAACTCTTCAGTCTTTTGAAAATATGCGAACAAGGCATTTTAATTTTAAAGTTCTGTATCTTGAAGCAAGTGATGAGATATTGATAAGAAGATATCGTGAAACCAGAAGAAAGCATCCTCTTGATGCTGAATTTAACGGTTCTGTTTCAAAAGCTATAGCATATGAAAGAGAGAAACTTAACTGTCTTCGTGAAATAGCAGATTATTATATAGATACATCATATCTGAAAAATTCACAGTTGAAAGAATCCCTGGTAGATCTCTTCCTGGAAAGTGACACAGAGTCCATATCCATAAAAACAATGTCATTTGGTTTCAAATACGGAAGTACGACAGAAGCTGACCTTGTTTTTGACGTAAGATGTCTTCCGAATCCGTTCTACATTCCGGAGCTTAAAAACCTTACCGGAAAAGATAAAGCGATACGTGATTATGTTATGGAATTTGAGCAGTCAAAGATACTTATGGAAAAACTTAAAGATCTTATTGCATTTCTTATTCCTCAGTATATAAGTGAAGGTAAAAGTCAGCTTGTTATAGGATTTGGCTGTACCGGAGGGAAGCATCGTTCGGTAACTTTTGCCGAGATAATAGCAGATTTTATAGAAGAGCTCGGATACAACGTACACCGTTCACACAGGGATATTTCAAAAACATAAAAGGAGTAGATGCAGATGTCTTTTTCAAATACAGTAAAAAAAGAGATAATTTCTGCTGTTACCGATAAGGATAAGAAATTTGCCTGTTTATATGGAATGCTGATTTTCTGTAAGAAGTTCACTGAAAAAGAGATAGTTTTTCAGTCTGAAAGTCAGATAGTCGCAGACACGTTCACAAAGCTTGTGGCAGAAGTATTTAAGGGTACAGTCAAGGTTGAAAAGGATATCTTTGAAAGAAAGAACAATTCAGTGCTGTATTGTTTTTCAATAAAAGAAGCAGAATCTATACGTAAGGTGTCTGATGTTTTTAAGATAGACATAGATAACAGGGAAATAGATCTTAAAAATATTGATAACAATAATCTTTCAAATTTTATAGCAGGTGTATTTTTAAGCTGCGGAAGCGTTACAAATCCTAATAATGAGTATCATCTTGAATATGTTATCCCATCAGAGCAGTTATATAACGACTTATCTGCAATACTTGGTTCTTTGGGACTTGAAAACAAATTTGTTATGCGCAAAAATTCATATATCCTATATTTTAAAGAAAGTGAAAATATAGAAGATATACTTACGTTTATGGGGGCACAGGGTTCAACTCTTGAACTTATAAACGTAAAAATTCTGAAAGATATGCGAAACAGAGCAAACAGAGTTTCCAACTGTGATATAGCAAACTGTAACAAGACTATAGAAGCTGCTGTAAAGCAAAAACAGGATATCGAACTTATCGACAGAGAAATCGGTATAGATACCCTGCCTGCCACACTTAAAGAAATTGCATTTGCCCGTTTAAATAATCCGGAACTTAGTCTTAAAGAACTTGGTGAAATACTTGATCCTCCCATAGGGCGTTCCGGTGTAAATCACCGACTTCAGAGACTTGGAAAAATGGCAGATGAAATAAGAGGTAAACTTAATGGAAAGTAATTTTGTTCACTTACATCTTCACAGCGAATACAGCCTTCTTGATGGTGCCTGCAGAATAAAAGATATCGTTGACAGAGCGTCGGAGCTTGGACAAAAGGCCGTTGCGATAACTGATCATGGAGTTATGTATGGTGCGATAGAGTTTTACAATATTGCAAAGAGCAAAGGTATAAAGCCGATAATAGGCTGTGAAGTATATGTAGCAAGAACAAATGTGAATGATACGGTACATACTCATAATATGTCACCGTATCATTTGATTTTGTTGTGTAAAAATAATACAGGATATAAAAATCTGCTGAAACTTGTTTCAGAAAGTCATGTTGAAAATTTTTATTATAAACCGCGTGTTGATACCGAACTCTTAAAAAAGTATCATGAAGGGCTTATTTGTCTGTCGGCTTGTATAGCAGGAGAAGTAGCTGTAAATCTTATAGACGATAATTTTGATAAGGCACTTGAAACTGTAAATAAATACAATGAGATATTCGGACAGGGTAATTATTATATAGAAATTCAGGATCATGGCCTCCCTCAGCAACGTATGATACTGCCTTTGCTTTGCAGATTGTCAGAAATGACAGGAGTTCCGCTTGTTGCTACCAATGATGTTCATTATATCAACAAGGAAGATGCACAGGTACAGCGTGTTCTTTTGCGTATACATACATCTTCTCAGAAATCAGCGGAAAATTATTTTCCGACAGATGAGTTTTATATGAAAAGTGAAGAGCAGATGCGTAAACTTTTTGACTTTGCTCCGTCAGCAATCGAAAATACAGCAGAGATAGCGCAAAAATGCAACTTTGAACTGGAAACAGGAGGTTTCCGTCTGCCAAAGTATAGTCAGGAGAGTGACGAAGAAAAATCAGAATTTTTCCGACGGATCTGTTATGAAGGGCTGTTTGAGAAGTACGGCAAGGATTGTGATGAATCCATAAAACAGCGTATGGAATATGAGATAGGTGTAATATCCGGTATGGGTTATATCGATTATTATCTCATAGTCTGGGATTTTATACGCTATGCTCGTGAAAATGATATACCGGTAGGTCCGGGAAGAGGTTCGGGAGCAGGAAGTCTGTGTGCATATTGTATTGGTATCACCGGTATAGACCCTATAAAATACGGGCTTATTTTTGAAAGATTTTTAAATCCCGAAAGAATTACGATGCCGGACTTTGATATAGATTTCTGCGTGGAACGGCGTTCGGAAGTAATAGATTATGTTACCCGAAAATACGGTTTGGATAAAACAGCACAGATAATAACATTCAATACCATGGCTGCTAAAAGTTCTGTACGTGATGCAGGACGTGCTCTTGAAATACCGTATGAAATATGTGACAAAACAGCAAAACTTATCTCAAATGAGCTTAATATAACAATTGATAAGGCTTTGGAAAAGGAGGAAGAACTGCGTACACTTTATGACAGCGATCAGACAGTAAGAAAACTTATTGATATGGCAAGAAAGATAGAGGGAATGCCTCAGAATACTTCTTTGCACGCTGCCGGAGTAGTTATATCGGACATACCACTGTCGGAAATTGTTCCTCTCAGAAAAAACAAAGATATTGTCATAACCCAGTATCCTATGTCTGTAATAGAACAGCTGGGACTTCTGAAAATAGATTTTCTTGCCCTCAGGAACCTTACAGTTATCAAAAGATGTACCGACCTGATAAAAGAAGTAAATAAAGATTTTGATATCGAAAAAATACCGCTTGATGATAAAAAAGTATATGAAATGATATCAAAAGGTGATACCTCAGGCGTTTTCCAGCTCGAAAGCCAGGGTATGAAAAATGTGCTAATAAGATTTGCTCCTGAAAATATTGAAGATATTATCTCCATACTTGCACTCTATCGTCCCGGTCCGATGGATTCTATTCCAAAATATATAGAAAACAAAAAAAATCCCTCGATTATAACCTATAAGCACCCTATGCTGAGAGAAATTCTTGAAGTCACATACGGTTGTATAGTATATCAGGAACAAGTTATGGAAATATTTAGAAAACTTGCCGGATATTCATATGGCAGAGCAGATCTGGTAAGAAGGGCAATGGCGAAGAAAAAGCATGATGTCATGGAAAAAGAGCGCCATAATTTTATATACGGTATAAAAAGAGAAGATGGCACTTATGAATGTTGCGGTGCTGTAGCCAATGGCATTTCTGAAGAAATTGCCAACGGTATCTTTGATGATATGCTTAGTTTTGCGTCGTATGCATTCAACAAATCTCATGCGGCGGCATATGCGATAGTGTCTTATCGTACAGCTTATCTCAAGTGTAATTATTTTAAAGAATATATGGCTTCTCTTATGACCGGAAGCATGAATTCACAAGGTAAACTGACAGAGTATATATCAGAATGTGAAGCCAAAGGTGTCAGCCTTATACGCCCGTCTGTAAATGAAAGTAATTTTGATTTTACAGTTACTGATAAAGGTATACGTTTTGGATTGTCTGCTATAAGAAATATCGGCGTAAAAATAGTTGAAACTGTTATAGAAGAACGCAGGCAAAACGGTAATTATGTTTCGATACGTGATTTCTTTTTAAGAAATCATAGGTGCGGTCTTAGCAAAAGAATGATGGAAAGTCTGATTTTTGCAGGAGCATTTGATGAAATGGGTTTAAACAGACATCAGATGGCACAAAACCTTGAATTGATAATGACAAAGCCACTTACCTCACAGATCGAAGGTCAGATGGATTTGTTCGGTGAAACAGAAACTCAGAAAAATGTAAAGACGGATGATATTCCCTGGGTGGAAGAATATACACAAAAAGAACTTCTGAAGCTTGAAAAAGAATCAACAGGAATGTATATATCCGGTCACCCTCTTGCACAGTATATTGATTATAAAAAAATTATGCGTATTCCGGATATAAGTGATATTATTGCATCGCAGTCCGATGAATATGAAAAATACACAGAGCTGTTCGGAATGGTCACATCGCTTAAACTTCACACCACCAAAAGCAATGAGAAGATGTGTTTTATGACAATTGAAGATATGACAGAAAGTATGGAGTGTGTTGTATTCCCAAAAGTTTATGAACAGTTTAAAAATGCCGTAGAACAGGAAGTTCCGGTATATGTAGCCGGAAAGCCGGCAGTCAGAGAAGAGAAGTGCAACTTTATTGTTGATCTGATTTTTAGTGAAAAAGAATTTGTCGATATGTGTTCAAGACGAAAACTATGTATAAAAATCAAAACATATGAATTAAATGATGTTATTTCCAGGCTCGGCGGAATACTTACCGATGAAGGAAAAACGTCAGTATGTTTTTACCTTACAGATTTGAAAAAACTTATTTCACAAAAAGGTAAAAACAAAATAAATTTATCAAAAAACAGCCTTGAATTTATTAAAAATAATCTGAATATTGAAAATATTGCTCTGATAAAGTAAATCTTTTGAAAATGTTTTGCATTTAGGTCTTGACAAACTTTTTAAATGTAGTAAAATATATAGTAGCGATGTTTTTAATAAGTGAAAAATTTCACATATTGTAAATTTACAGTGTGTATGATTTATGTATGCATAAGTGCATATTTAAATTATATGACCATATTAAGTAATAAGCCTATTGGCAGAAATGGAGTATTGGATATGATCAAAACTATTGGTGTTTTAACAAGTGGCGGCGACGCACCGGGAATGAATGCGGCAGTACGTGCCGTAACAAGAACTGCTATAAGCAAGGGAATGAAGGTTCTTGGTATCAGAAGAGGCTATAACGGCCTTATCAATGGTGATATCATTGAACTTACAGAACGTTCTGTTTCAGATATAATCCAGAAGGGCGGTACTTGCCTTTATACAGCAAGATGCCATGAATTCAGAACATCAGAAGGTGTAGATCTTGCAGTTGAAAAATGTAAAGAAATAGGCCTTGAAGGTATAGTTGTAATCGGTGGCGACGGTTCATTCAGAGGAGCAGCTGACCTTTCAGCTAAGGGTATTCTTTGCGTTGGTATTCCTGGAACAATCGATAATGATATTTCATGCACAGAATATACTATCGGTTATGATACAGCAATGAACACAGCACTTGAAATGGTAGACAAGCTCAGAGATACTGCACAGTCACATGACAGATGCAGTGTAGTTGAAGTAATGGGCAGAAATGCAGGTTATATTGCAGTAAATGCAGGTATTGCTTGTGGAGCTACAGAAATAATCACTCAGGAAATGCCTTATGATCTCGATAATATTGCAAAGAAAATGCTTGAAACAAGAAAATCAGGCAAACAGCATTTTATCATCATGGTTTCAGAAGGTATAGGAAACTCAAGTGAAATAGCTCATATTCTTCAGGAAAAGACAGGTATCGAAGCAAGAGCAACTATACTCGGTCACGTACAGCGTGGTGGTTCACCTACAGTAAGAGACAGAGTTATAGCAAGCCAGATGGGTCACTATGCAGTTGAACTCCTTGCTCAGGGTATCGGTAACAGAGTTGTTGCAATGCAGAACAACAGCATCACAGATTTTGATATTCAGGAAGCTCTCTCTATGAAGAAACCTTTCGAAGAAGATCTTTACAACATAGCAAGAGAAATTGCATTCTAAAAATAAAAAACAAATCCCTGTGTTTTAAACAAAAATGCAGGGATTTATTTGTGTTTGATGTATACAAAAAAGTGCTTGACAAACAACGCTAAAAGTGTTAAAATTATATAACGGTAGCACTTGTAAAAAGTGTTTGTTTTATGTCATAATAAAAAATGACAACAGGAATATGAGGTGGAATAAATGGCAGACAATCAGAGACAGGAGTTTACTCCTATAACAAATCCGGCGCTTGTACAGGCTATGGAAGAATTAAAAGAACAAAAATCCCAGGAAACAGAGAGAAAGTTTATTTCCGAATTAAGAAAAGCTCGTTTTCTGTCACCTGCGATAATTGAAGTAAAAAATGAAAACGGTGAATTTGTAACAGCTGTTGAAGGAAAAGCTGACCCTAAGAATACACGTGTAAACTTTATGATGCTTACACAGAAAGATGGTCAGAAGTTCTTGCCTGCTTTTACAAGTATAGAAGAAGTAAGAAAGTGGAGAAAAGAAGATAAACTTCAGAATGTTGTAAGTACATTTGACCAGTATCTCTCCATAATTACTGCTGACGAAAACGGTCCGAACGGTTTCGTTATCGACCCATTCGGTTCAAATATAATCATGCCAAGAGAGTTACTTCTTAAATTAAGAGAAGCAGCTGAAAGATTTGGCAGAGAGCAAGTTATGATCGGTGAGCTCAAGGATTATCCTGACAAGCTTGCTGAGAAGCTTATATCTTTCTTTGAAGAAAAAGGTAATGTAGAAAAAGCATTTCTTCAGTCAATGAAAAAAGGCGGAACAGAAGGTTTCCTTCTTATTGTTGACTATGACGGAGCTGAAAATGATACAGCAGAACAGCGCAGAAGTTTTTATGACGAAATAGCTCAGGTTGTTAATGGCTGTCTTGACGGAAAGGGACTTTCGATTGCATCTGTAAGCGATCCGTTCGGAAGCAAAGCGGCAGATAACAGATTGCCTTTCTATACAAGATAATGATTGTTTTTTAAACTATTGTTATATACTATGTGGTTGTTTTATATGATTAATAAACTTGAAATTTGTTGATATCTACAAAATTAAAATAATTTTTATAATATTTATTCATCTTTATTGACAAAGGAAAATGTTTGTGATATAATATAATCATGGTAAGGGAAACAAACATATTTTTCCCTTAACTTTCTTAACTTATGAAATTTTCTTATAAATAGTGTTTTTCTCATATCTCCTTTAGGGCGCCCTATTCTTTTGAATAGGGCGTTCTCCCTTTTTATGCACTTTTAATGATTTTTGATGATAAAAATGTTCTAAATATATTTAAATACGGAATATACTTTTTTATTATTGACCTTCTTTGTAAAATAGGTTATTATATAATATGTATGAGTATTTTTAATTGAATTTGGAGGTTAATTCTATTGAAAAATTATGTTTCCGCTTCTATTCTTGGAGCTGATATCACGCACCTTGCAGACGAGTGCAAAAGACTTGAAGAAAATAACGTAGATATGCTTCATTTTGATGTTATGGACGGTTGTTTTGTAAATAATATTTCTTTTGGTTTACCGGTATTGTGTGCGTTGAACAAGTGCACCGATATGTTTATGGATGTTCATCTTATGATAAACGATCCGTTAAAATATATCGGTGAATTTGTAAAAGCAGGCAGTGATATGATCACATTTCATCTTGAAAGTCAGAGCGATCCAAAAGCAACTATATCTGAAATAAAAAAAGCAGGTATAAAAGCTGGTATATCCATAAAACCTGCAACACCTGTAGAAGAAGTATACAAGTACCTTGATATAGTTGATATGGTGCTTATAATGACCGTCGAACCTGGATTTGGCGGACAGGGATTTATACATGAAACTCTTGAAAAAGTAGAGAAACTAAAAAAATATATTACAGAAAAAAATATAGATATCGACATACAGGTTGATGGCGGAATAAATGACAAGACTGCAAAACTCGTCAGAACAGCCGGTGCAAATAATCTCGTATCGGGAAGTTATTTGTTCAGTGCTGACTCAATGGCTGATGCTGTCAAGTCTTTAAAATGATTTATTGCCTGAAAGATTTTTTACTGCATTGTTGCTCAGAACACATTTAAAATATTCTTTTGTATGTGCAAGTGTAAGATCATCAGTATAGTATTTTAAATTATTTGCGACAGCAGTTTCTATTATGCTTCCATTGTAATCATCAGTAGTATCAAGTATCATACGGAAAACATTTCTGTTATGATACAGCGAACTACTTTTGTGGTATTCATAAAAATATTTCATAAGTTCTACAGAAAATCTTATTATATTTTTTGCAGAATTTGTTTCAAGAATTATAAAGTCGGGTGGCAGGACACTGGGTTCACTTATGTCATCAGTTTTGTCAATTGCTGATATATACAGGATGCAGTTATTATTTGTACATGAAAAAGCTTCTATATACAAGTTTTCACTGTACAGGTCAATTCCAAGATTTTCTTTTATTTCATGTACAATGTACGAGATAAGCTTTGCGGTGTTGATATTATCCTTTTGTATATATTCAAAGCAAACGTTATGGTTGGCCATATCTTCCTGTGTAAGTGATACTTTAACAGTAAGACTGCTGAGTTTTTCTATTATCATTTGTACACCTCCGGTTATAATATGATTACCGATGAAATTGATTATATTCGGTTTATATTATTATATACGATTTTGATTATGACGTGTATATGATAATAACATTTAATTTGATAAAGGAGAATGTTCATGAAAAAAAACAGAGGTATGAAAATATATAAGCAAAAGAAAAGAAGAAGAAAGGGGAATTCGGGACAGATCATGTCGATACTCGGAACATGTGCTGTTGTATTTGGTGTTGGTATTTTCGGATATTACGTTGTAGCGGTACCTATTATAGATTTGATAAACGGCAATAAGGAAGAAAAAAAACCATCATCAAGTGTTTCTGTTACTACAGATGAAAGTATTGTAACAACAAACAAGAAAATATTTGATGATATAACAGTGACAAGAGTACCAGTAGATAACGATAATACAGGAACACTGGCTATTACTACTGTACCTGATGTTACAACTTCTGTAACTACTGTTACATCTGTATCTTCTGAAACCACTACAGTTACAACAACTACTACCACAACTCCGGAGGTTACTACTACACAGGCTACAACAGTAACAACATCTGCTCCTTCACCTGTTATAAATCTTATTAATGAAGGCGGTTGCTATTATCTTACTGAAAGTGATGTACAGGATATTGATGTTATGAAAGAAAAACTGGCATCGTTGGAGGGATATTCTTCAGTAGTTCTTCCCCTTAAACTTACAGGTGGTCGTCTTAATTATGATTCTGCTGTGAGAACAGCAAGATTGTCAGGTGTAATATCATGTTATGTTACTATAGATGAAATGGTACAGGCTGTAAAAGAAAGCGGTATGGAACCTATTGCTGAAATCAGTACTATAGCAGATAATATTTATCCTCTTACATATAAAAAATCAGCATATCAGTTTGATGATGGATATACAGGTGAATGGCTTGACAATGCATATGAGGCCGGTGGAAAGCCTTGGCTTTCTCCGTTTGCTGATGATGCAATAAGCTATCTTACAGATATAGTTGATGAACTTACAACTGCAGGTGTAGGAAGTATAATATGTACTGATACCTATTTTCCGCCATTCAGAGAAAAAGACCTTGGATACATCGGTGAGATCGTTCAGTCAGAAGACCGATACAAAGGCCTTACAGATCTTATAAATACACTCGATGATAAAGCTAAGTCAAATGGTGGCCGGGTAATGCTCGGTGTATCAGCAAATGAAGTTATCAATTCAACAGCTGAAGTTTTTAAGCCGTCAGAGTTTGGTAATATGCACGTTGTTGTAAATATCAGCATGAATGACTTTTCTGATAAGAATATGAACGAAGTTATGGGAATGATTGAGAATAAAACAGAAAAAATGCAGATAGTACCATGTATAGTATCAGCAGGTACGTCAGATGTTGATGCAAATATCAAGGCTCTTGAAAAGCTTGGATATGATTATTATATGGTCAAATAAAAAGGTGATGTGCTATGGAAACATTATCAGAATTTTTTAAAGGTTTAAGTCAGCAACTTTCAACTTTTAAAGGTGTTTCAGTACTTGTTGCATTACTTCTTGCCGATCTTTGCATGATGGTAATTTTTCTGAAGTGTTATTCGGAAAAGAAATTTTGTCGGAAAAAATGGAGAAAACGTTTCGGATATATAGCAGTTGTAGATGATACTCGTGTTATTCCGGTGGAAAACTCCGAAATATTACTTGGCAGGCATCGTTCAGCAGATATTCAGTTTCCAAATTTGTCCGTATCACGTTATCACGCAGTTCTTACCTATTCTGACGGAATATTTTTACTTGATGATCTTAATTCAAAATCAGGTACATACGTGAACGGAAAAAGGATAAAATCAGCAGTAGTAAAAGTAAATGATGAAATAAAACTTGGTTCTATGACGTTTTATTTAAAGAAAATAAAGGATGTAGAAAATGATAAGAGAAAAGACAAAGCTTAATTATTTTCTGCTCAAGTTGTTTGTTGTTGCAACTCATCTTATATTTCTGGGTGCAGTGTGGTTAAACGGAAATTACAGCAGTGCATTTGAAGTTATAAAACTGGCTGTTATTGTTATTGCGACAGATATTATTTATTTTGTGATAACAGGCGTTCTTGAACAGGATACATATACGATAGATCATCTTATGGTGCTGATAGTAAATATCAGTTTGATATTTCAATCGTGTTTCGGTGAGATAACATTTAATGTAAAGCATTTTATAACAATACTTGCCGGAATGGTTTCATATCATATTGGATATCTTTTTACACGTAACAGTTTTAAGGCTGAAAAGCTAAAACCTTATTATTATGGCGGTGTTGGTATTCTTATGGTTGTTATACTGCTTTTTACCGGAAGCAGAAGCATGTGGATAAATTTCGGAAGTTTTTCAATTCAGCCTTCTGAATTTATAAAACCATTACTTGTCCTTATATGTGCAACATCTCTTTACAGACAGCAGACCAAAAAGAAGATAAGTATATTTACGGTAAATACAGATACCATCTATATGCTTGCTATCGCAGCAGTTATACTTTTGTTACAATGGTGGTGCAGAGATCTTGGAAGTATACCTACATTTGCAGCAGTTGTAGGTTGTGCGATTATTAACAGAATATGTTATCCGAGGGCAAGACTTTCAAAAAAGAAGATAGGTGCTCTCATAGGTTGTGCTCTTGCATTGGTTATCACGGCACTGATACTTGCTCCATCCTACGTAAAAGACAGATTATACGTAGATATATGGGCTGACAGATATGGTAACGGTTATCAGCAGTGTGAGGCACTTATAGGAATCGCTGAAGGCGGTTGGCTCGGAAAAGGTCCGGGATACGGACGACTCCACGAAATTGCTGCATATGATACAGATATAGTATTTTCAGCTGTTTCAGAAGAATGGGGAATGTTTGCTACAATAATGTTTGTATTGCTGGTGCTTGTAATGCTTGCAACACCGCTTATAAATTCTCCTAAATGTTATTACCATGGAAATATTGCTGTAGGTGTGGTTGCAGTTTTTATTGTACAGATGTCGCTTAATATATTCGGTTCATGCAATCTCATTCCATTTACCGGTGTAACTTTCCCTCTGCTTTCAAATGGTGGTACATCAATGGTAACAAGCGGATTTCTTATAGGTATGCTAAAGGCAACGCAATCTCCTGTATTTGTCAGAAATATTATCGAAAAAACTCCCGAAAGGCAGGTGGGTTAAATGAGGAGCATACGAAGAAATATGCGTCTTATTACTCTCATGCTTCTGGTGTTTTGTATCGGAATGATAATACTGGTATTCAAAGTATATAAAGAATCTTCTTTTTATATTGTAAATTCATCAAATGCTGTTCTTGGAAAAGTTTATGACAGAAATGGTGATGTCTTATTTGATCAGAAAGCAACACCTGAAACGTATGGATATGATCATTTTACAGATGTAGCTAATTTTATAGGAAATGATAGCCGTCAGATGACAAATACACTTGTCTCCGAGAATATGGAGCTTTTGAGTAACTATTCATTTTCACTCGGAGTAAAGGGTTCGGATGGTCAGAGTTCTATTCATACTACACTTAACCATGCAGCAAATCAGGCAGTATACAATTCATTTGGAAATAAGAATGGAGCGGCTATAGCTTACAACTATATCACAGGTGAGATACTGATATGTGTAAGCAAACCCGGGCTTAATCCTTTTGGTGGTTATGTCGGACTTGAAGAAGGCAGTCTTCTTTGTAAAGCATTTTATAAGTTTACTCCCGGTTCTACTCAGAAAGTGAGTACTCTTGCAGTAGCTCATGAAATGCTGGGAGCGGAGTTACTGTCCTCAAAAACATTTAACTGTTCAGGAACTTATTTTAATACAGGAGGACAGAATATATATTGTCATTATGGCTATGGACACGGTGCTCAGGAGATAAATGCGGCGTTTGCAAACAGCTGTAATCCTTTTTTTGCACAGTTAGTCGAAGACGTGGATTTTAATTTTGAAAAAGCATCAGAATTATTAAAAAAAATGGGCTATTCTGTGAACGGATCCGTTCCTTATAAACTTGAAATAAATAATATGAGTGTTCAGACGGCATCGACAAATCTGATAGATAAAAGCAACTTCTCTACACAGTGGGGATTTATAGGTCAGGGTGAAACAATGGTAAGTCCATGTATGCTTATGATGTGGCAGAGTGCTATTGCAACCCAGACCGGAAAGGCGGCCGTACCATATCTTATACAGTATACAACAAAAGTTGACGGAACTCCTGATAATCATGCGGTGACAAGCGTTACAGAAGAGTTTTTCACCGCACAGACAGCTGCATATGTAAGGCAGATAATGCTCAACAACGGTCAGCGTTATACTTCCTCTATACCTGGATATACATTAGGGTTGAAAAGTGGTACAGCACAAGTAAAAGATGGTGCTGAAGAGAATTCTCTTCTTGTAGGGTTTGATTCAAATCCGGAACATCCTATCGCTTTTTGTGTTCTTATTGAAGACAGGAAATCAGGAGAGATAACAACCGATTCTATAGTTTATACATTGTTAAATAATTTAAATTAAAATATCATCAGACAATTCTATATCCGGATTGTCTGATTTTTTTATCTTTCCTGATTAAAATACTTAAATGATAGGTTGACATATATGAAAAGAGATGGTAAACTTATAATAGAGAGAGTAGTGG
Source organism: Ruminococcus sp. (assembly GCA_015066745.1). Classification (GTDB taxonomy): domain Bacteria; phylum Bacillota; class Clostridia; order Oscillospirales; family Ruminococcaceae; genus HUN007. Next base: position 37,536 of record SVNW01000028.1, read on the forward strand.
ACGACAATAAGACGGGTGTTCGGTGTGTTAAGAAAGGCGGAATTAATATGGCAAGTTATGTTTTTTGTAGCAAAGATGCGGTACATTTCGACAAGATTAATTTTTACCTTGAGTTTGAAGGAAATACATATTATCTTTTTACTCAACACTATTCAAATACGGCATATGACAGGTTCAAGTTTAAAGTAAGACTTGATGAAGCACTCAGACATCAGAAAGGACTAGCTTTGAAAAGTTTCAACGAAAAGCTTCCGAAATATATTAAATATGTTGAAGATATGGAAGGCATAGCTGTCCTGAAAAAGACTGCAAGAAAAAATAATAAGAAGTATAGCAGAAGAATGAATGATCTTGATATGGTAGCGTAAAGAAAAAATTCTTTTGGAAAATCAAAAATTTAAATGAGAATGCTATGGGTGATGATTTTGCCCATAGCATTTTTTATATAATTGAAATGTGTAATTTAAAATTTATTTTTGTTTTAAAAAAATACTTTAATAATTTTTTATCTTAAAATATTGAACCATATATGTTGACGAACAATAAAAAATTTCGTATAATTATATTAAGCATATACTAATTTTTTTTCAGTCATAGATTCAGACTTGTAATATAAATTAGTTATACAATTTATTGTAAAAAAACAGGGCATGATCTCTGTTGGATATTATCAAGTGAGGTGATTAAATGCCGGACTTTTATGAAGATACAGAAATGGTTTCACAGTATTTTGATCAGTATGATGAGACGTTCAATTGGTTTGTTCCAGAAGAAAAGGATGTATATAAGGAACAGCTTATAAAAGAAACCAATGGAAATCCACATTTGTACATACACAAATATGCAACATCGGCAGTTGTTCTGGCAAAACATAAGCAACGTAATGATGTATTATTTGGTTTACCTAACGGTGAATATGCATTAGTTCACCTGACTTATGGCGATAAGAGCGCAGGAAATGAATTACATTTTATTTTTTTCAGCACCTGTAATTCAGCTTTAAAGTATATAGAGAAACAATATAAAACCGAGTGTCTTGGCGAGAAAGCTTTCAAACTGGGTTCAAAGGATAAAACAGAAATATTTATTTTTCTTCTTCAGTTGTTGCTGTTTTTTATTGTTCCGAAAGAAGCAAAAGGGTTTACGATGATAATATCCGGAGTTATACTTTATGTAATGATATTATGCGACTGGAAATCAAGTGGATTTAACCTTTTTCGTGACAGAAAGCTTTATCACAGTAAGGTTATACCGCTGTTAAGGTATCAGATTGCATATGTTTCAGTTATAACTTGTTTTATGGTTATAGGAGCAATAATTTATGTAATATCCGGCGTTGTAATAAAATAGCGAAGGTGGGGAGTATATGAACAAAATACAGCAATTGATTGATGCAGGTGGCGCAAAAATTACTTTGCCTCCCGGAGAGTATAAAGGACCATTTTATATAAACAATCCCTGCATCATTGAAGGAACAAACACTACTCTTTGGAACGATTCAGAAACAGTTTTATTCATAAAATCAGACGGTGTTACAATAAATAATGTTCGTATAGAGCTGGCGAATAGTTCTGAAAAAAGTGATATTTATTCAATACACGCAGATTTCAGAGCGTCATACAAAGATGTTGAAGTAATAGGCAAGACAAAAGGTCTTGGTATGGAAGACAGTATTCCTGAAATGCAAAGACAACTTCGTATGGGAAAATTTTTATGTGAAACAGAGAATACATTTATTTTTGAGGTTTATTCTCCCGATGCAATGTCAATACTTACAACAGATATAAAAGATATCAGCATAGAGCCTGTAAATCTTACAGCAGGAATAAATAAAATCAAAATAACTGTTGCTCCGATTTCGTCCGGTTCTTTTGTTTATGGCGATATAATATTAAAAACCAAACTAAACAGAAGATTTTTCTTAAGCGGTTCTGCTATGGATAATTGTGAGAAATGTTCTGATAAATGTATTTCGGCGTTCTCGCAGTCGGAGCTTGCAGAAATACAAAGATCAAAGCTTGTAAATATGAACGCTGTATCAGAATCAACCGTAAAAAGTTCATACAACGTTCAGCATATAAACAATCAGAATAACAGTGTGCAAAAAGATACTCCAACAAAACATTCTTCACCTGAAATAGTCGGTACATATCATCTGAAAAGGGGAGAGAGGGTATATATAGATAATATTTCAGAGAATGTAATAAAGGTTAAGATGGGATATCGTGGATTATTCAAGGATCTTGAAATTGATCCTTATGTATTCATGCTTGATTCAACGGGGATAACAAGTTGCGATGACGATTTTATTTATTTTGGAAATACTGATTCAAAATGTGGAGGTATTATATTTAACGAAGATAAAACTTTTGATATTGATCTTGGTAAAATACCATCACATATAGAACGAATATCATTTGTGTATTCGATATATCATCCGGATTCAAAGGATAATTTTTCAAAGGTTATGGATCCGTTTGTTTCTTTGATTTGCCAAGGCAAAGAAATCTATAAATATACTGCAACAGAATTGTTTGCAGAAACAACGATAATATTTCTTGATATATATCGTTATAATTCAAGATGGAAACTCAATACTATAGGTCAGGGATATCGTGAAGGTCTGAAAAAATTATGTTCTTCGTATGGATTGATCGTTTCGTAGCAGTACAATACAGATAGGAGAGATAATAATGGATAATGTAAGAACAAAATTATTGAAGCCGTTTATAGCAGCAGTATCATTTGTGGTTTTTTTGATTATAAAATCAAACAGAAAGAAAAAGACAAAAAAAGAATTATAATTAAATACGCAACTCATTTTCTTTTATTAAATAAGATGAGTTGCGTATTTTGCTATAGTTTCATATTGTATTCTTTATCATAAAACAAAAAAGCCGTACAAATGTACGGCTTCTTTAATGAGACATTGGGGATTCGAACCCCAGACCCTTTGATTAAAAGTCAAATGCTCTGCCAACTGAGCTAATGTCTCATCTCGCTCACAAGCGACTTACATATTATAGCATTGTGCAAGTAGTTTGTCAAGCGGATTTTTAAAAAAAATTGAAACATCATTAAATATGTATTGTATAACTAATAAATTGTATGGATATATCAAAAATATATTTATATTTAACAAACTCGAAAATTATTTTAAAAAAGTGTTGACATATGCTTTTTTTTATGTTAGAATAATAAAGCTGTCGGACGAGAGGACAAACGAACGACAGAAAGAATAACAACAGTATCTTGAAAATTGAACAATGCACTTTAACATAAAACCCTTGAAGATTCAAAGAGTAACATCAATGAATTATGAATGATGTCAAGCAAAAGACACGAAAATAAAATTTGCAAGCTAAGTATTCTAAAAAAGAGTACCGGGATAGATGTTAATGTTCGAAAGAGAACTTTAATATAAAAACTTTATAAAGAGTTTGATCCTGGCTCAGGATGAACGCTGGCGGCATGCCTAACACATGCAAGTCGAACGGAGTTAATCGGAGCTTGCTTTGATTAACTTAGTGGCGGACGGGTGA
>SVNW01000111.1 GCA_015066745.1 Ruminococcus sp.
TTTTATTATATTGTTAGGCTAAAAATCATTCACCAACTTAACCGAAAATTTTAAAAAAATTTTTTGAAGAATTTTTTATGTACGAAATTGCATATTTACATTGCCTATGAAGGGCTGAATAGTAACGTATAGAATTATAAGATAATGAATATATTTATTTGAAATGAGAACAATAGATTTATCAACAATCAGTAATTTGTTTGTTGAAAATCGTATAAAAAGAAGTGATAAAAAATGAAAGAGAACATTAAAAGGGCGATTTTTCGTTATTCTTCGCCACCGTCAATAAAGGCTTTTTCATCTGTTGCAGGGAAAAAGGAAAGTCAGGGACCTATTGGCGAATATTTTGATGAGTGTTGCGAAGATTCTTACTTTGGAGAGGAAACATGGGAAAAAGCAGAAAGTCGTCTTCAGAAAACTGCTGTTCAGATCGCACTGAAGAAAGCAGGACTTGATGCGAGCAGTATAGATCTTTTATTTGCAGGGGATCTTATAAATCAGTGTACAGGAAGTACCTATGGTCTGCGTGATTTTAACATACCGTTTTTAGGAATATATGGAGCTTGTTCTACAATGGCACAAGGACTTCTTTTTTCATCGATATGTGTAAATGGCGGATATGCAGGGTATTCGCTGAATGTTACATCATCACATTTTTCAACTGCAGAGAGGCAGTTTCGCTTTCCCTTGTCATACGGAGGACAGAGAACACCGTCTTCTCAGTGGACCTGCACAGCCTCCGGTGCAGTTATATTGTCCGACGAGAAACACGCCCCCTTTATCATTGGAGGTGCGGCAGGGAAAATAACTGATTTTGAAATAAAAGATGCAAATAATATGGGTGCTGCAATGGCTCCGGCAGCTGCTGACACAATAAAAAGATATCTGGATTCTACTAAAACAGCACCTGAAGATTATGATTTTATAATAACAGGCGATCTCGGAACGGTCGGAAGCAAACTTCTTTATGACCTTCTGGGTGCCGAAGGCACGGATATACGTAAAGTTCATAAAGACTGTGGTGTTATGATATTTGATGGTTACCGTCAGGATACACATGCAGGCGGTTCAGGTTGCGGATGCTCTGCAAGTGTTCTGTGCGGATATTTTTTGCCTATGCTTTTAAGAAAAGAGATAAATAATATATTGTTTGCGGCTACAGGGGCACTTATGTCACCGATGCTTGTACAGCAGGGTGAAAGCATACCATGTATCTCACATCTTGTGCATATTTCAAATGATAAAGATTTTTTACTGAGAAGAGAGGTGTAAACAGGGTATGGAATATTTTTATGCATTTCTTATCGGTGGTATTTTATGTGCGATCGGTCAGTGTCTTATAGACTATACAAAGCTTACGCCTGCAAGAATACTGGTGGCATTTGTAGTGGCAGGAGTTGTACTGTCAGCTGTGAATCTGTATCAGCCTCTTCTTGACTTTGCAGGAGCAGGTGCAAGCGTTCCGCTTACGGGATTTGGTCACCTTCTGGCTGAAGGTGTACGGAAGGGTGTAGCCGAAAAAGGTTTTGTCGGAATATTTACAGGCGGTATAACAGCGGCTTCCGGTGGTATAACAGCTGCAATACTTTTCGGACTGGCTGTATCTCTTATTTTCAGATCAAAAGATAAATAAAATGTTCTACGTGGAACATTTATAAATTTAAAAGGGAGATGTAAAAAACATCTCCCTTTTAAATTTATAAAGATCAAAATCAGAATAACCCTGTTGAAAGATATCTGTCGCCTGTATCGGGCAGAATAACAACTATATTTTTGCCTTTGTTTTCATCTTTTTTTGCAAGTTCTATTGCTGCATGGAGTGCTGCACCTGAGGATATACCGACAAGTACGCCTTCTTTTTTTCCGGCAAGTCTGGAGGCTTCAAAAGCATCATTGTCTGATACGGGCATTATCTCATCATATATACTTGTATCAAGTACCTCCGGTATAAAGCCGGCACCGATTCCCTGAAGTCCGTGAGCTCCTGCCGGTTTTCCTGAAAGGACAGCAGAAGTTTCAGGTTCTACAGCGACTATCTTTATATCCTTTATTTTTGAGCGGAGATATTTTCCCGTACCGGTTATGGTTCCGCCTGTTCCTGCGCCTGCAACAAATATATCGACATTTCCGTCTGTGTCCTCATATATTTCCGGCCCTGTTGTTTCAAAGTGTGCCTGTGGGTTTGAGGGGTTTGTAAACTGTGAGGGGATAAAACTGTGAGGTATTTCACTTGCAAGTTCTTTAGCTTTTTCTATTGCACCGCTCATGCCTTTTTTTCCGTCTGAAAGTACAAGCTCTGCGCCATATGCAGTCATAAGCTTTCTCCTTTCGAGAGACATTGTATCAGGCATGACTATTATGACTCTGTAATTTCTTGTAGCCGCAACTGCCGCAAGTCCTATTCCTGTATTTCCTGATGTAGGTTCTATTATAACGGAGTCTTTGCAGAGAATTCCTTTTTCCTCAGCGTCTTCGAGCATTTTCTTTGCTACACGGTCTTTTATAGAGCCGGCAGGGTTGAGAAATTCGAGCTTTGCATATATATTTGCTTTCAGATCGAGTTCTTCCATTATATTTCCGAGTCTGAGCAGTGGAGTTTTTCCGATGATCTGGTCTACAGATTGGTATATATTTGCCATGATAAAAAATCATTCCTTTCGTGTTATTGTAAAAATAGTCAATCTACGACATAGTATATGCCGATGATTGACTATTTATTATTTCTAAAGTTTAATTAATATGCCTTGCCCCAGTAAACAAGTGTTGATGCAGGTTTGCCACAGCATACGCATACATCAGAGATCTTGTCCTGATCTTCAGGGATACAACGTGAACCAACGCCTGTCTTTTCCTTTACTTCGTCTTCACAAGCTTCTTCACCGCACCACATAGCCTTTACAAAACCGTCACCTTTCTGTTCAAGAACAGAAACTATTTCGTCCATAGTCTTGCAGGAGTATGTTTTGTTTTCTCTGTTTTCGAGAGCTTTTGCATAAAGACCATCATGTACTTCTTTGAGCTTCTTTGCAACTTCTTCTTCAAGGTTGTCAAGGCTTACTACAGTCTTTTCGTTGTTGTGACGTGTTACGAGTACACACTGGTTGTTTTCGATATCCTTAGGACCTATTTCAAGTCTTACAGGAACACCCTTCATTTCATATTCTGCAAACTTCCAGCCTGCTGAGTTGTCTGTATCATCAAGTTTTACTCTTACGCCGTTTGCCTTGAGTTTGTCTGCAAGTGCATTTGCCTTGTCAAGAACGCCTTCTTTGTGCATAGCTACAGGAATAATAACGAGCTGTACAGGAGCTACTGCAGGTGGGAGAACAAGACCGTTGTTATCACCGTGAGTCATGATTATAGCACCTATAAGACGTGTTGTAACGCCCCATGAAGTCTGATGAGGATTTACTTTTTTGTTTTCCTTATCAGTATATTCGATATCGAAAGCTTTTGCAAATCCATCGCCAAAGTAGTGTGATGTACCCGCTTGAAGCGCCTTACCGTCATGCATAAGTGCTTCTATAGCGTATGTAGAAACTGCGCCGGCAAACTTGTCACTTTCAGTCTTCTTACCTTTGATAACAGGCATAGCAAGAGCGTCTTCGCAGAATTTTGCATAAACGTTGAGCATCTTTTCTGTTTCTTCAATAGCTTCCTGTGCTGTTGCGTGTATAGTATGACCTTCCTGCCATAAAAATTCTCTTGAACGGAGGAAAGGACGTGTTGTCTTTTCCCATCTTACAACACTTACCCACTGGTTGTAGAGCTTAGGGAGGTCACGGTAAGAGTGGATTATATTTGAATAGTGTTCACAGAAAAGTGTTTCAGATGTAGGGCGTACACAGAGTCTGTCTTCGAGTTTTTCACTTCCGCCATGAGTTACCCATGCAACTTCAGGCGCAAATCCTTCAACGTGGTCTTTTTCTTTCTGGAGAAGGCTTTCAGGTATGAACATAGGCATACATACGTTTTCGTGTCCTGTTTCCTTGAACATTCCGTCAAGTATCTTCTGGATATTTTCCCATATAGCATAACCGTAAGGACGTATTACCATACAGCCCTTTACGCTTGTATACTCGATAAGTTCAGCTTTCTTAACTATATCAGTGTACCATTTTGCAAAATCTTCTTCCATGGAAGTAATGGCTTCAACCATTTTTTTGTTATTATTTTTACCCATCTGGAAATCCTCATTTCTTATTGATATTATCTTGATTTTTTTGATGTTCTTTTAATTCCGGAAAAAAAGTACGTTCCGGTTTTTCATCGGTATCATGCGGTTCAAATGCACTTCTTACCGAGTACAGACGTTCATCTTCAGGAGATTTTTTGTGTTTTTCTATATGAGCATCTATTTTCTTGGCTATTTTTGGTGTGAGTTCTGCCAATAAATAAATAAGAAGAAAAATAAGCAATATTTTTCCTAGAAACGCAAATGAAATCTCTACGCTGAAAGCAGCTACATTAAATATAGGTCAACACCTCCCGACAAGACATAACATACATATTAATTATAACAATATTGTACAGTAAAATCAAGATTTTACGATAAAAAAAACCGGATACCGAAAGGGTGGTAGCCATAAAGAAGTAACTCCAGCGAAGAAAACGTCTTCTCTGGAGTTTATTTTATATTCAGTTCGATAAATTGAAATTCAATAGAAACATACAATACTCACGGAACAGAAAGATAATTTTCAATACAGCTCCATAATTTCTTTGTATGTTCACCAAGCAATTCCAAGGCTCTGTTATAAGTTGTATTTTCATCCCACAGATATTCTAACAATGTCACCTGAACAAGATTTTGAGTTTCAAAATCTCCATTTGAAGATAATTCTTCATGCATATTAAAAATACGATTTAAGATAATATTATTTGAATAATCATCTTGTTTTAATAAAGTCACTGTTAGCGGATTAAAAACATTTCCAAAAATAACATGAGGCAGAAATTCGTTTAAATATTCTATTTCTTCTTCAACCTGTTCTTTTAATTCAGGAAATCGATCTGTTATAAATTCTTTATTAAGATCAGAATATTGAATCATGATATAACTCCTTAAATTCAAATTTATCTGTCAGTCAATTATAGCATTGTTGATATAAAAAGTCAATGCCATAAGCAACGCAAAGCCACTTTTGACATCAATATCAAAAGTGGCTTTTTAATACTTCTATATGACTATCGGAATAAGCTTCGGGGGATTTTTATGTATTTTAAGTTCCGAAATTGCAGTATATAGCCAATTTGCAGGGGAGGTCTTTGGTAGTCTGTATTGAAAACAACGACTTGTTCTACAGACTGTATGTGCTATCAACATGTTAAAAATCTAGTTTGATTTTTGATGTAAATTGTGATATAACCCGAGTTTGCCACTTTAATTGAAAAAACGGAGGCCTAAAAAGGCTCCGTTTTTTCGTAAATACGTTGTCAGGCACGTATTTTGGCTATTTGATTTATTTGAGAAAAACGTACTAATATTACGTACT
>SVNW01000112.1 GCA_015066745.1 Ruminococcus sp.
GGGATTCGCCGAGTCTGATACCTTTTTCATGCATGATATACTGTTTGAAATGAGCCATATCAGCAATATTTACTTCACCGTCTTTCATTACATCAGATTTTAAAAGCTGTGTTTCGTCAAGTGTTATATCACCGATAAGGTGAAGAGAAAGCATGGAAAGGTCAGAAATGTCTGCTGTATTGTCACCGTTTATGTCGCCATACATAATATCATAAGTTTCGGCATTTGTCTGTAAAGCAAACGGTGAAAGAATGATTGCAGAAAACAGGGCTGAAAGTAAAAAATTTTTATTCATAAAAAGACCTCCTAAGTTTTTGATAATAGTCAGCTGATAGATGTTATCATAGCGGGTAATCCGTTTTTACATAATTCTTTTATGGAAATCATTCTTGAAGAAAGTATTTCCTGTACTGTATATATTTTAGTGACATTTTCGAATTTTACTTTTACTCTATACTGACTTACAAAATATATAGTATACAGATTTTCTCCGTCTGAAAATTGGTATGTATCTAAAATATTGCTTGACGGACTGCTTGATATATCGTTTGATGTGTTGTCTGATTCATTTGCAGATGAGTTGTCTGAGGAAATGCGATAAACGGAGAAAGATGATATAGGTGGTGTTATACCTACGATTGGTTGATCGGTTGGAGATATTATGTCTGAGATACTGGTTGGGCTGGTACAAGGTACAGTTATTACAGGCAATGCTGTGGTTGTTGGCGGGGGGAGCATTCCGGGTGCGCCTGGAGGTATTTCTGGTGTATCAGGGAATGCTGATTGCACAGGAAATTCAGAAGTAGCCGGAACAGTGGTGATTTGTGGATTTGTCGCGATATCAGTTTCTGCCAGAGATGGTTTTGTTGTGACTAAAACAGTTTCTTCTGACACCAAAGGGTCTGTAATATCAGGCTCGGCGGTAGATTGTATAATGGTTGGTACTGTAGTTTTTTGGGTGGTGACAGGTATGGGATAGGTTAAAGATGTGCCGGGTTTGGTGGCTATTGTTGGTGGAGTAGTTGTTTTAATTGTTGTTATCTTTGTGGTTGTAACGGGTCTTACGGTTATCGTTACAGGTTTTTCATTAGTTACAGAAGATATGCTGTTTGTGCTTTGAGATGCGGAAGATGAAAGGGGCACTGTAATATCTTCGGGTATATTATTTGAAGATATATCTGATGAAACTTCTGTTTTAATTGTTTCTACGGTTTCGATCGTTTCAACAACCGATGAAGGCAACTGTGTAAAAGTTGTGACGGTCGGTATCTGAGTTGTAACAGCTGAAGTATCGACAGGCGGTGTTGTAACAGTTGCATCTGTATATATAACGGATTCTGAAAATGTTGTGGAAGTAGTGCAGGAAGGTCCAACTGTTGTCATCTGGGCAAGCTGATTTTTGCTCTTGTCCAGGGGGTTCATATTTTTTGTAAGATTTACGGTTATAACGGGGAGCAGGATCGCTGCTGCGGTGGCAGAGATAACTTTAAATACTATGGGAAAAAAATTGTTTTTATTTTTTATTTTTCTTTCTATACTTTCAAAATCATTTGGTGAACGTAAATCGATTTCTTTTCGTAGTTTTTCAAGTATTTCTTTTTCAGTCATTCTTCTCACCTCCGGTTATCTTTACAAGTTTTTTTATTGCGTTTGTGTATTTCCATCTCACTGTAGGAGCGGGTATAGAAAGTATCTCTGCTATTTCGGCATGAGTGAAACCGTAAGAGTACATAACAACGATCTGACATTCGGTTTCTTTGAGATTTGAAAGAAGTGTATTTATCATATCAGTATCAAAAACTTTTGAAAATTCATCTTTGGCATATATATCTTCGTTTAGTTCAGATGACATTTTATTTTTTTTGATACAGTTTTTTGCGAGATTTTTCGTTATCGTCATGATCCACGCTTTAGGATTATTTTCTTTGTAGTGCGAACACTTTTCCCATATATTAAGAAATGTATCCTGTACTATGTCTTCAGAATCGCTGTGAGATTTTGTATATGTAAAAGCAAGACCGTATACGCAGTTTTTCATGACAGAGTATAGTTCTTCAAGTGCCTTGATATCTTTATCTTTTATTCTCCGGAGTAGATCGTTAAGGTTGCTATTTTCCAAAAACATCACCTCGTTTGAAAGCTTTCATAAGTATAACAATTCAGAAGCCCGAAATGTTGGATTTTTTCAAAAATTTTTAAAGTTTGTGAAAAAACACGGTTTTTACGTGTAATATATGTTTATTATACATAATTTTTCTGAAAAATTCAAGATGAAAATGGAATTTGAAAAATAAGACAAAAAACTACGACACCTTTAAATGAGATGCCGTAGTTTTGCAAGTTATATATTTTCGTTTTTAAGTGTTTCTATTGTGTTGTCTTTTTTTATTTTCTGCATCGAGTACATCATAGTTATAAATACTATTGAAAATACTGAAAGTACAGAGATGATAACAGCACTCCACGGGAAAATAAAATCTGTTGAAATACTGTCTGCGACAATATTGTTTATAAAATATGTCATTATAAATGAAACAGGCAGTCCGTACATCAGAGCTTTTGTTCCGTAAAGAAGACATTCATAATTCATCATCTTATTAAATCCATTGTTTGTCATACCTACAGAGCGAAGCATTGCAAATTCACGTCTGCGGAGTATTACGTTTGTAGAAATTGTGTTAAATACATTTGCTACTGCGATAAGTGATATCATTATAATAAATCCGTATGCAAAAACCTTTATAACAGACACCATACTGCGTTCCTGTTCTACATTTTCTGCGTAGTCATGGAGGTGATCGTCTGAAAATCCGTTTTCTTCTAAAAGTTTTGAAAGTGCGTTAAAGCAGGCTTTATGATCTGAAGCTGTTATTTTGTAATTGTAGTCAGAGTAACTTGAAAAACCTGATGTGATATTTTCAAATATGTGATCTCTCATACTTTCAGGGTATATAAGCGAAATTGGTTCGCCCGAATCGGATATGAAGTACGGACGTTCGTGTATTGTTTTTCCCGATTTTAATGTAGTTTTTGCGAGTGCTTCTTCCTTGGTAAGTTTCATGATATCATCGGAGTCATTTATATTTCTGTATATGTAAAAATATTCTCCGTGTTCATCATATTCAAAATCAATGCATATATATCCGTCTATAGTTTTTGGAAAATTCATAGATATATCAAAATTATCAGAGTTTATATATTTTATCTCAACAAGTTTTTCGTTTTCAATATCATAGTATTCACTGTCGTCTATGGTAACAGCGAGAGGAGAAGAAGTATCGCTGAATTTTTCTTTATCAAGGTTGTACTCATCAAGTAAACTGTCAAATGAATGTTCATCGATAAAGTAAACAGATGCAGGTATTTCGGTTTCAGAGTTGCTGTCTGCTTTTTGGACACGGGAAAGTGCGTCATCTGTCAGATGTTCTGGTGATATGCCTGCGGTTTTTGTAACACGGAATGCGTAGGCAACTTTGTCTACTGTTTCTTCTTTTTTTATCATTTCAAGAAGTTCTTCGGGGGTGATTTCTTTAAAATTATTTACGTATGCAGAGTAAGATATATCATATCCGTATGTTGCAAATCCAAGTTCTGATGTTTTTATCAGACATTCGCAAAAAGCGGATGCCGAGATAAAGAGTACTATGCTCATAAAGAGGCTTAAAACTGTGGAGCGGTATTTTTTCTTGTTTCTTTTGAAATATTTATGAGCAAGTGTTCCGGGAAGACCAAATATTTTTGAGATAAGAGCAGGAGTTTTTATTTCTTTTTTAGTGTTTTTAATATCCATGTTCTGTCTGATAGCCTGTATAGCAGAAACTTTTACAGCTCTTTTTGAAGGTATCCATGCAGAAATAAGTATAGTAACAAGTGCTATTACACAAGCTGAAAGTATTGCCTGCCATGATACAGATAATTTCATGGGTATCGGTGACATAGTAAATGAATCGATTGTTTTGCTGATAGATTTGAGTGTTATTCCTATACCGATAATTCCTACTATTATACCTGCCGGAATGCCGACAGCACTTACTGTGAGTGCTTCAAAAAGTACAGTGCTTTTTATCTGTTTTTTAGTAGCACCGAGAGAAGAAAGGAGACCTGACTGTTTTGTTCTTTCCGATACTGAAATGGAGAAAGCGTTATATATAAGAGAAACAGAACCAAAAATTACAAGTATGATAACTATTGTAGCGAAGCCGTAAAGCAGAGAATAAAATCCGTCAAAATTTGATACGCCGAGAATCATAAGAAGTGTGTCGTTTTCGACATATGCCACATCTGTACCGATTTGTGCAAGTTCTGAGGTGAAAGTATATGTTTCTTTTGGTTTTTTCATATTAAAATATATATCGTATCTGTCTGATGCTGTTTTGTCATCGAGTGTCAGGGCTGTATATCCGGGAGCAGAATATTCTTCAAATACAGGTCTTTCATAAAATCCCGAAACTGTATAAGTATGTGAGCGCAGATCAGTAAGTATCTCTGTTTCTGAGATATCAGTGTCTTCGGAATCAATTAAAAAAGGATTAAACTGACCAAGTTCGTATCCGTCTGAAGTAATACGTTTTCCTGTATCGAGCGTAATTGTATCTCCTTCTTTATAGTGAACATTTCCGTTAGTTGCTAAGTGTTCGGGCAGAAGTATCTCATTGCTGTTTTCGGGATAGTGACCTGAAATAATATGTACAGGCATTACATCTTCAAAGTTATCGCTTGTACCGAGAATGTACAGATAAGGTTTGTATTCATTTTCGCTTTCTATATCTGCATATCCGATTTGTTTACCGTATACATAGCTTTCTATTTTATCCGATGATGACACTGTATCGAGTATTGATTTGTCTGCATTTATATTTCCGCCGTGCCAACTGCCGTCAGTGTAGCTTATATTTTCATAAGCATAATCTGAAATACTTGAAACAGAAGTTGTAACAGCACATATAAGTGCAGTTGAAAGCATAACTCCTATAATAGTAACAAGTGTACGCATTTTATTTTTTTTGAGTGATTCGAGAGTTATTTTATTAAAAACGTTCATTTGTATTTCACCTCATAATATTTTTTATGTTTTTTCGTTACGTGCTTTCCGGAATGATTTTATTATATCATATAAAAGTGACTATGCAGTGACTGTAAAATAACAAAAATGTCATTTTAGAATTAAGCAGAAAGATAGACAATTGTTAATTTGTATGGTATAATAAAACAAATTGCTGAAATATATATATAATAGAGATGAGCAAAACGCCGTAAAAAATCAGTGCATTTATGAAAAATGAAAAACCTGAATGCGTTCTAACAGAAATTGATAGATATTAAGGCATAGCAAAGCTAACATCATAGCAAATCACACTG
>SVNW01000029.1 GCA_015066745.1 Ruminococcus sp.
ATCAATGAGTAAAATAACGAAAAAATCATTGTAAAACCGCAATTTTACGTCGTTTAGCCAAATAAAAATATGTTAATCAAATTCCATTATATGGTTGATGTATACCTAAAAAACCGAAATTCTGTGACTAAATACAATATATCTAGCTTAAAATTTAATTAATTTTTAAATTAAATTATATTTATTATAAAGAAAATTAAGCAATAAAAAACGAGAACCACTTTTATATTATAGTTCTCGTTTTTTTATTTGATTTTAATACAGATTTTATTTAACTATAGCCTCTGTCCAGTATTCCTGATTATACATATCTGTAAAGCAATATGTTATTTTTATTTCTCCGTCGCCTACATCAACGTTGCTTATCTCCATATCCTCTGTTACTGTCATAGTTTCACCAAGATAGTAACTGTCAAGATATTCACCTTCATATGTGTAATAATCGCAGACAAAGTCAAGTTTGTCACCGACTGCAAGTTCTGTCATGCTCTTTGCCACTGTATCTGTTTGTCCTTCAGTATAATCGGTTACCGCACCTGCTATAAATCCATACGGATTTTCGTTGTCAAATACGAGGAGAAGTTTTGCCCTTTCGTCATTGAGCATAACAGGAACATATCCGTTTATTGAATAATCGTCACCGTTTTCAACAGTGTCGGTATGATAGTATGCAACCGGCTGACCATTTATAGCTATCCATGTGCGATCTGTATCTGCAATAAGATTTCCGTCACCATCGAAACTGTAAACATTGTCAAGGCCAAGGTCTATATAACCTGAGCCGTCATCATAGAATACATTTTTATCAAGCTTGTGAACAAGATCCCACTGTGTTTCAGGAAGAACCATAGTGTACTCATTTCCGTTTTCAGTCCATACAAGATTATTTGCATCAAAATAATTAAGCGAAATATATTCGGCTGTTTCGTCCTGAGACAGTGCGTTTTCACTCATATACGAAGTATTTGAATCATCAAGCCCCGAAATACTTCTGTCACCGCCTAAAAATCCGCTTAAGAGTGAACCGATAATATCGGAGCTTCCACCCGAACCGCCTGATACAAATGAACCGAGAATAGATGAAACTGGTGACGATGTACCGCCTGCGGCGATCTGTCCGCTTGTTTCAAGGCTTGCAAACTGTCGTATGCACTTACTGTACTCCGAATCCATACCTATCTGACTGTATGTACTGCAAGCTGAATCCACCTGTGAAGTGCGCTGATAAGGGAAATATATCGACACACCATAGGCATTTGTCATATTTGAAGAAGTTCTGTTGTACTTTACAGCACCTTTGAGAGCCTCTGCAAGTTTCTTTCCTTCACTTGTACCAACATTTTCAGCAAGATTTACGAGATCGACCTGATCTATTTTTGAACTTGTTGCAAATTCTCTTGTGTTGTATCTTGCGTCTGATACTGTTTCATATTCCTTAGCCGAAAGAAGACTGCTTACTGACTTTGAAAAAGCATTAAGATTTTTCGGAACTGTATTTGAAAATTCGGCAAGGTCAATAACAGACAATGTTGTCTTCTGACCTCTGCATTTTTTAGCACAGGTTTCAACAAAATCATCTACTATATTTTTACCTGTTTCAAGAGTCGGAAGTGATGTATTTTTTCCGAGTGCTGTAAGCCAGTCTGTATAATACCAACCTATACCCGGTTCAGTTTCTTCTGAGGCTATCATATAATCAGCATAGCTGTCAAGCATAAGTGCAGTTTCTGCTGTAGCCATAAGGCAAGCATCAAAACCGATAAAATCAAAAGTCATACCTGCATCGGAAAGTGCCCTGTCTATACCTGCAAGACTCATAGAACCGCTTGATTTGTTCTTTTCATCATAACCAAATCCGCTTACGGAACCACCGCCGTGATCCCAGAAAATAAGATTGTTTCTGTTGGCAGGAAAGTTTTCTTTACAGTACTTTATAAATGAACTGAGTGTGGACGGTGATGTCATAGAAGCTGTGCCCATATCACTTTCAAGCACTTTAAGATTTCCGTCTTTTAACTGATATATCTGATTTACTTTGTTGCTGATACCACTGATTTTCCAGCCGTTACAGCCACCTGTATAGATAATGAGATTTACATTGTCACCAAATTTTGCAGCAGCCATTTCCTGAAGGTCAGATGAAGCCATTCCGTTTCTGGACTCAAGGTCCGTACCGCACATATATACCATTATGGTTACCTGATCTCGACCGTTTCCGAGTATCTCGGTTCTTTTATCTCTCGATCCTGCCGCAACAGAAGTATTGACTTTTGATTCACCGCTTGCAGAATAACCTGAAGATGACGAAGATGATGAACCGGAATTTAAAATATTTCCTACATCGGGAAGTGGCACACCGCCACCCTCACCTCCGCCTCCTCCGAGAAAACGTGAAGCCAGAAATACTATTATAGCAACAAGCGAAAGTCCTCCGCCACCTGCAGCAGCTCTCTTTCCGACACTCTTTCCGCTTTTTCCGGAATAACCATTCGGCGATCCTACAGGACCTGTCCCCAGTCCCGAACCCCTTCTGTTTACACCTTTTCCACCTGATGTAACATTTTTCTGCCTTGCCCTTGGTCTGTTCCTATCCATAAAAATCCCTCCGTAAAAACTTTATTCTTAGATAATTGTAAGTGATTTTTTTTTCTTTGTCAAGGTATTTGAATTGAATATCAAATAATAAACTGCTATAATTAATAACAGAGATATTTTTCATCTCAAAAATATAAGCAAAAAGGAACGAAACATATGTATAAACTTATAATATTTGACCTTGACGGAACACTTATAAACTCTATTGATGATCTTGCTGATGCTGTAAACTACGGATTAAATGAAATGGGATATGAACCTCATGAAACTGAGCGTTTTAAGACATTTGTCGGAAACGGTGCTGTTAAACTTTGCGAACGTGCATTGAAAAAATACACATCGGATACAGAGCAGATAAAAAAACTGCACGAGCTTTTTTCTGTATATTATGATGCTCATTGTATGGATAAAACTTATGCATATGACGGAATAAAAGAACTGCTTGATAAGCTCAAAAATAAAAATATATCGCTAGCTGTTGCATCAAATAAACCGCATGAATTTACAAAAATTCTGGTTGAAAAAATATTCGGAAAAGACATTTTTAAAGTAATAATGGGCAAATCAGACAAACTCCCTGCCAAACCCGCTCCCGATATAATCCATGAAATAATAAAAAAAGCAGACGCTAAAGCTTCACAAACTATTATGATAGGCGACTCTGACGTTGATATCATGACAGCACACAATGCCTCAATATCCTCAATAGGCTGTACATGGGGTTTTCGCACGAAAACTGAACTTATAAATGCAGGAGCTGATTTTATAGTTGATACTCCGTCTGAAATTGAAAATATAATATAAAAACAAAAACTGCAAAGCTTCACTTTATTTTTAAAATAAAAAGCCTTGCAGTTTATTTATTATTTTATAGTCTGATTTGCAAAAGAACATCCTTTGGTTTTATAGTCAACATCAAAGATATCTGCAATTGTTGAAGCAATATCCGCAAATGATTTTCTTACTCCGAGATCATGCGGAACTACCTTGTTTCCATACATAAGAAACGGTATATATTCTCTTGTGTGATCTGTACCTTTAAATCCGGGATCGCAACCGTGATCTGCTGTTATCATAAGTATATCGTCATCGTTCATTGTTTTTATAAACCCTGACAGCCAGCTGTCAAACTCATTTAAAGCCTGCGTGTATCCTTCACTGTCACGTCTGTGACCGTAAAGCATATCAAAATCAACAAGGTTTGTAAAACAAAGTCCTCTGAAATCAGTCTTTGCAAACATATCGGTCTTACTCATTCCGTCAGCATTTCCTGTAGTGCGGACCATATCGGAAATTCCGCATCCGGCAAATATATCATATATCTTTCCTACTGAAAGCGTATCAAATCCTTTTTCTTTCAAAGCGTCAAGTATAGTCTTGCCCGATGGTTCGAGTGAAAAATCATGTCTGTTTGCAGTTCTTTTAAAATCAGGATATTCGCCTTCAAAAGGTCTTGCAATAATTCTGCCTACAGGGAATATTTTTCTTGCCATCTCACAATATCTGTATAACTCATCAACAGGAACAATATCTTCATGAGCCGCTATCTGACATACACTGTCGGCAGATGTATAAACTATCAAAGCACCTGTTTTTATGTGTTCACGTCCGTAATCGTGTATTACCTGCGTACCCGAATATGTTTTGTTGCAGATAACTTTACGTCCTGTCTGACGGCTGAGTTCGGTTATAAATTCTTCCGGAAATCCGTCAGGATATACAGGAAGAGGATTTTCAGAAACAAGTCCTGATATTTCCCAGTGTCCTATTGTAGTATCTTTACCTGCTGATATCTCAGCCATTTTTCCGTATGCTGCAATAGGCTCTGCTACCTTATTTCCAAAGTTGATTCCATCAATATTAAAAAGCCCCATTGACTGCATACACGGTACATTCAGTTTTCCGGTGTCATAACATGATTTTAATGTGTATGCACCGACGTCACCGAACTTTTCTGCATCGGGAAGTTGACCTGCGCCGAAGCTGTCAAGAACTATAAGAAAAACCCTCTTTATATCCCTCATATCATTTATTCACCCTTTCCTGAATGCTGTTAATGCAGAACTTGCGCCTATACGGTCGCAACCTGCTTCATCAAATTCTTCAAACTGCTCGATCGTCTTTATACCGCCTGCAGCTTTTATCTTTACATCAAATCCGATATTGTTTCTGAAAAGCTCCACATCCGAAAGTGTAGCACCTGCAGTGCCGAATCCTGTTGAAGTTTTTATATAGTCAGCCTCTGCGTCTGTAACTATACGGCAGAGCTTGATTTTTTCTTCTTTTGTCAGATAGCAGGTTTCAACGATAACCTTTACGATTCGTTTGTTTGCGGCTGCTTTTACAAGTTTAAGTTCATTTTCTATTTTTTCAAAATCACCGTTTTTAACGTCGCCGATATTTATAACAACATCAACTTCGTCTGCACCGTCAGCAACTGCCTTCTGTGTTTCAAATACCTTTACTTCTGTAGTATTATACCCCATTGGAAATCCTATAACCGTACATATAGTGAGTTCATCACCATATATCTCTTTAACTCTCTTCACATAAGACGGCGGTATACAAACAGATGCCATTTTATTTGCAATAGCTTCTTCACATAAAACTTTTATTTCTGAAAAAGTTGTATACGCATTGAGCTTAGTGTGATCTACCTTACTGAAAATTTCTTGTTTGTTCATAAATAATCATTCCAATCTTATCTTAGAAATAAACTATAGATATCCGACTCAATATAGTATTACTGCTGCCTGGGCATATTCATTTGTATGAGTTATGCTGACAGATATTTTCTTGTCACCTGCTATTTTTTTGGCATTTCCCGAAAGAACAACATATGGTCTTCCGAGCTCATCTGTCAGTGTAGATACTTCATTGAGTTCAAAATCTCTTACACCTGTACCTATCGCCTTTCCGAATGCTTCTTTCACACAAAATCTTCCTGCCAGAACTTCTATACGGTTTTTTCTGGCCTTGTAGAGCTGTATTTCTTCCGGCGAATATACCTTTTCAATAAATCCCGGTATCTGTATACTTTTTTTTATTCTTGCGATTTCTACTAAATCAATTCCTATTTCCATAAATTCATATTTCCTTTTCGTGCGTATTTATTTTTTCATATTTCCTCAGCTTTAAGGTCCATAAGAACCTGTTTTAACTGTCCCTTGAGATATGGCTTTATCTCACGGAGTATCTTGTTTGAAGGAGTAAACAAAAGTCTGCTCTTTCCATGGGTCTCATGAGTAAAATCAGCATAGTAGATCTCATTTGCCTTGTCAGAACCAACAGCGGATATTGTTGTGATATCACTGCCTGTACTCATATCATCTGTGTAAACTCCGAAGTTTTCAAAAGAAGAAACCGAAACAGTAAGCATATGTTTTCTTCTTTTTTTCGCCATTATCTTATCAATATCAAATTCACCGTTTACAACAAGATACTCATACTCAACATCATAATTTGAACTAAGATACAGTCCGCCATAAAGAGAACCGATACCAAGTAAAAGCCCTATAAATGCCTGTCTGAGAAGTGTACCGAGATAAATGCAGGCTATTCCCAGAACAACGCCTCCTACCATTACCCCTATACTTTTCCCTTTATCACCGTCATCAGCTTTCTTTACTATTTGTTCAGCGTAAGAATCCATTTAAAACATATCCTCCAAAATAAAATAACTAGATATTTATATTTTAACATATTTTTTTTAAAACTTCAATAAAACCTATTGATTTTTCGGAAAAAATATTATATAATTAGATTTGTTCAAACACGATGACTGAGAGAGTAGATGTTTACTTATGTGATTTCAGAGAATGAGCGTCTTTGGCTGTGAGCGTTCTGTCACCTTAAAACATTGAAGTTCACTCACGAGTGGCGTTGCCGAAGTTTTTATTGTAAGCGATGACGTATGTCTGCGTTAAAGACAAGGAAGTGTTGGCTTCTGAAGAAAAATAGGTGGTTTATAAGCAAGTTTTACCTTGTCCTGTTTGGGCAGGGTTTTTTTATGCTTTTTTATGAAAGGAATGATTATATGAAAAGTCAGCTGGAAAATATCAAGGCTCTCGCAGTCGAAGAATTGACGGCATGTACAGACCTTAAAACTCTTGAAGGTCTGAGAGTAAAATATCTCGGAAAAAAAGGTGAACTCACTGCCATCTTAAAACAGATGGGAAAACTCAGTGCCGAAGAAAGACCTGTGATCGGTCAGCTCGCAAATGAAGTACGTGAATACATCGACAATGAGATCACTTCAAAATCAGCACAGCTTACTTTAAAAGAACAGGAAGAAAAGATAAAGTCCGAAACACTTGACATCACTCTTCCGGGTAAAAAGAAAAATATCGGAAGTCTTCATCCGCTTACTATCGTAATGAACGAAATAAAGGAAATCTTTCTCGGTATGGGATACGATGTGGTTGAAGGTCCTGAAATAGAAACAGAATACTACAACTTTACAGCACTCAATATTCCTGAAAATCACCCTGCACGTGACACACAGGATACTTTCTACTCTGCTGAAAACTTTGTTCTCAGAACTGCAACATCTACAGTTCAGATAAGAACAATGGAAGACAGAAAACCTCCGATAAGAATTATTTCTCCGGGTCGTGTTTACCGTTCAGACGCAATAGACGCTACACATTCACCTCTCTTCCATCAGATCGAAGGTCTTGTTATCGACAAGGGCGTTACTATGTCAGACCTCAAGGGAACACTTGAAACACTTATGAAAAAACTCTACGGCGAAGATTGTCAGATACGTTTAAGACCTCACTACTTCCCATTTACAGAACCATCTGCAGAAGTTGATATCATGTGCTTCAACTGTGGCGGTAAGGGTTGCCCTATGTGTAAAAACGAAGGCTGGATAGAAGTACTCGGTGCAGGTATGGTTCACCCGAAGGTTCTTGAGATCTGCGGAATAGACAGCAACGAATACGGCGGATTTGCATTTGGTCTCGGACTCGAAAGAATAGTTATGAGAAGATTCGGAATCAAGGATATCCGTTTGCTCATAGAAAATGATTTAAGATTTCTTGAACAGTTTTAAGGAGGTTTCATAGTATGAATTTATCAATGAGATGGCTCTCAGATTATATAAAAACAGATATGCCTGTTAAAGAATTCTGCCACAAGATGACTATGACAGGTTCAAAAGTAGAAGCATATGAAACAGAAGGTTCTGAAATTTCAAAAGTTGTTGCTGCAAAGATCCTCTCTGTAGTTCCTCATGAAAATTCTGATCATCTTGTAGTATGTCAGGTAGATATCGGTGAAGCAGAACCTGTACAGATCGTTACAGGTGCAAGCAACGTAAATGCCGGCGACTGGGTTCCGGCCGCACTCAACGGCTCAACACTTCCGGGCGGTATAAAAATAAAGAAGGGTAAACTCAGAGGCGTTGAAAGTAACGGTATGCTCTGTTCCCTCGGTGAACTCGGACTTACGGTAAATGATTTTCCTTACGCTATAGAAGACGGTATATTCATTCTTCAGGAAGAATGTACAGCAGGCCAGGATATAAAAGAAGTTCTCGGCTTCAATGACACAACTGTAGAGTTTGAGATCACTTCAAACAGACCTGACTGTTTCTCTGTTCTTGGTCTTGCAAGAGAAGCTCATGCTACTTTCGGTTCACCTCTTGACATCAAAGAACCGCAGTACAAGGGAAATGATGAAGATATAAACAATTATCTCTCAGTAACAGTTCACAACAAGGAACTCTGCCCAAGATACATCGGCGGTATCGTTAAAAACGTAAAAATCGAACCTTCACCAAGATGGCTCCGTGAAAGACTCCGTGCAAGCGGTGTACGTCCTATCAACAACCTCGTTGACATCACAAACTTCGTAATGCTCGAATACGGTCAGCCTATGCACGCTTTTGACCTTCGTTATGTAAAAGGCAATGCAATAAATGTAAGAAACGCCGTAAACGGTGAAAAGATAATGACTCTTGACGGAATCGAAAGAGAACTTACAGACGATATGCTCGTAATCGCAGACGCTGAAAAGCCTGTAGCCGTTGCAGGTGTAATGGGTGGCGAATACAGTGGTATCATGGACGACACTACAACAGTAGTTTTTGAATCTGCAAACTTTGCAAATGACTCTGTAAGAAAAACAGCCAAGAAACTCGGTATGCGTACAGACGCTTCCTCAAGATATGAAAAAGGTATAAATCCTGAAAATACACTCCCTGCAATAAAGAGAGCTTTTGAACTTGTTGAAATGCTCGGTGCCGGTGAAGTTGTAGGAACTGTTATCGACTGCAACAACAGCACACCTAAGAACAAATCGGCAGACTTTGACCCGCAGTGGATAAACGGTCTTCTCGGAACAGATATATCTGAAGAAGAAATGGTAAAATGCCTTGAAAGCCTCGGTTTCAGAATCGAAAACGGCAAGGCTGTCGCTCCTGAATACAGAACAGACATTGAATTCAAAGCTGACATAGCTGAAGAAGTTGCAAGAATCTATGGTTATGACAAACTTCAGGCTACTGCTGTAAAAGGTGTTGCAAAGGGCGAACTTACAGAAAAGCAGAAATATGAACGCCTTATCAAAAACACAATGACATCTCTCGGTTGCTATGAAATAAATACATTCTCATTTATCTCACCAAAATATTTTGATAAGATAATGCTCCCTGCTGACAGCAAACTCAGAAACACTATCACTATCACAAACCCTCTCGGTGAAGATACAAGTGTAATGAGAACAACTGCACTTCCGTCACTCCTCGATGTTGTAAGCAGAAACTACAACAACAGAAATGCAAAGGCTATGCTTTTTGAACTCGGAAAAGAATATATCCCTTCATCTGACGGAAATCTCCCTGCAGAAAACCTCGTTCTCTCAGTTGGTATGTACGGCGATGATGTTGATTTCTACACTATCAAGGGTTCACTCGAAGAACTTCTTGAAAAATGCGGAATAAACGACTGCGAATACGAACGTGCAGACAGCAGTAAAGTATTTGATGAAAAATGTGCTTTCCACCCGGGAAGAAGTGCTGTTATCGTAAAAGACGGCATTGAAATAGGTATCTTCGGTGAACTCCACCCTGCAGTACTCTCCGAATACGAAATAGAAACAAGAGCATACGCTGCTATTCTCGGTTTCAACACTATGTTTGAAAACAGAGTAACAGAAAAATCATACAAGGCTCTCCCTAAGTTCCCTGCTACTTCAAGAGACCTCAGCCTTATCTGCGACGACTCCATTCCTGTAGGTCAGCTTGAAAAAGCTATCAAAAACTCTGTAGGTTCTATTCTTGAAAAAATCACACTCTTTGACGTTTACAAGGGTAAACAGATCGAAGAAGGCAAGAAGAGTGTTTCCTTCTCAATTACAATGCGTTCAGCAGAAGCAACACTTACAGATGAACAGACAGACGCAGCTATGAAGCGTGTACTCAAAGCACTTTCAGAACAGGGTGCAGAGCTCAGAATGGCGTAAAAAATATATTAAAAATAAAAAATGTGCCGTAAATGCAAATTTTAAACGGCACATTTTATTTTTTTATACGGATTGTTTTTTGATGTTTAAGATTAAATTTAAAAAAATATTCAGACTATAATATTCTATAAAAATCAATAATGTAGTTTGTAATCACTCATCTGTTTATATCATTTAAGTTATTTTTAATATATTATATCACCAAATTCCTTTTTAAACCAATACACTACCAAAGTCAAAATTATTAAAACACTAAAGAATATAATTGTATTTCTTCTTTCAACAAATACACAATGATCCTCATATGGTTGGTATATTATATTTCCGGGAGAATCAGGATTATATTTGATTGTCAAAACATCTCCTATTTTACAATCAACATTATAACCATCTAACCATATAAAATTAAGATTATCTTCGCCTAAATATTTTACCAATATATACGTACTTGGAGATTGATTACTTCTGACTGGTCTTTGCTTGCCTATAATATCAATATCAACTATTTCGGCATCAGTTTCCAACCATTTATCATACTTATTATCATCGATTTTAATACATAAAAAAATGCAAAAAAACACTTCTAAAACTAAAAAAAGCATGAGAATTAAGATTCTTTTCATGATATCACCTATTAATATTTTGATTGTATACTTTGTTTCATTTTAATACATTCTTTTGCATTTATAAGCTGAATAATAAATGATGACGACTGTAACAATAACAATCTATCTTTGATTAAGGGTTATTAAAAAACCAATACTGTGGTTCGTAATCATTCATCAATTTATATTCATCCCTTTTAAACAAATACACTACCAAAGTCACAATTATTAAAACACTAAAGAATATAATCGTATTTCTTCTTTCAACAAATACACAATGATCCTCATATGGTTGATATATTATATCTCCGGGAGAATCAGGATTATATTTGATTGTCAAAACATCTCCTATCTGGCAATCAACACGATAACCTTTTAACCATATAAAATTAGCATTATCCCTACCTGAATGTTTTACCCATATATATATACTCGTAGATTCCGTACTTCTAAAACTCATTTTCTTATTATGTATATCAATATCAACTATTTCAGCATCAGTTTCCAACCATTTATCATACTTATCATCATCGATTTTAATACACAAAAAAATGCAAAAAAACACTTCTAAAACTAAAAAAAGCACGAGAATTAATATTCTTTTCATAATATCACCGCCAACAATCACACCCTAATACTTTTTTACATCATTAAACCAATAGTGCTTTGGTTCATCATTACATTTGCTATTCCATATGTACAAAGAAATCAGTATTATACCAACAAAAACAAAAACAATTCTTATTCTTTCTTTTAAGACACGATGTTTTTCATACGGCAGATATATAAATTCTTTCGGATTATCAGGATTGTATTTTATAATGATTTCATCGCCCTCTTTATAATCGAAATGATAATTTTTAAACCTCAAAATATTTGAAATGTTTTGAAAGTCAATTGAAACTGTATATACAGTAGGTTCACTACTTCTGAATGATTGATTTTCTCCGGTAATCATTATATGTGATATCATACCATTTATTTCAGTCCATTCTTCATACTTATGAATATTGGACTTCATACATAATATAACACAAAGAATTAATTCAATCATGATGATTAAATAAAGAACAAGTCTCCTCATATATCCAACTCCTAATTAATTATCAACAGTATTTTTAAAATTGATATTCTACACCTCCATCATCTTTAGTAATATTCCAATCATACCACACTTTGTAGGAAAAAACAATATATTTTCAATATTTTTATATTTTTTTAATACATAAGAGAGATTTTTGAAATCATTATTGGATATATTCAAGATCTTCGGATAAAAAAACAGAATATTGACCACTCAAAATCAGCCTCCTTTTTCACCTGTATTCAAAACGTTTTACTATTGAAATTCAACTTAATATATATTATAATTTATAGTGACAGTCAAGCTATGCTTAAAATCTGAATATCGAAGGAGTGTATGAACATGAGCATCAACCATGGAAAATTAAGCAAAATCGTTATAAAAGGATATAAATCCATTAAAAATTGCAGTTTGGATTTAAACAACGTTAATGTTTTGATTGGAAGTAACGGTGCAGGTAAATCGAATTTTATTTCTTCTTTTTCATTATTACAGAATATCTTAAATAAAAATCTACAGCTTTCAGTACAACAAAGTGGTTTGAACTCAATGTTTTATAATGGAAGAAAAGAAACCGAAGAAATATTTTTTGAAGCTCAGTTTAATAATAATTCTTATGGTTTCTGTCTTATTCCTACCGATGACAATAGGATAATATTCAAAAAAGAATTTTATAGTTTTAACGGTTGTGAAACTCTTGTTTGCTCTGCTCACGATGAATCAAAATGGGAAAACAACCTTTCAGATGAAATAGACAATCATGTTAAGCCTATATTGAAAAAACAAAACTGGCGTGTATATCATTTTCACGATACAAGCCGAACAGCAAAAGTAAAGCAGGAGCATAATATTTCAAACAGTAAATCACTTATGTTTGATGCATCAAATCTGGCTGCTTTCTTATACAGACTAAAAAATAATTTTCATAAAAATTATGATGAAATAGTTGAAACTATACGCCTTATAGCACCATATTTTGATGATTTTATGCTTGAACCACAAGACGGAAACAAAGAACATATTATATTAAAATGGCATCAAAGAGGGTGTGAAGATGTATTCAATGCATCTCAATTATCAGATGGTACTCTGAGATTTATATGTCTTGCTACACTCTTGCTTCAACCTGATAACCTACAACCGGAAACTATAATTATAGATGAGCCTGAACTCGGACTGCACCCATATGCTATCATAATATTTTCTGAAATGGTAAAACAAATTTCAGCGAAAAAACAAATCATAATCTCCACACAATCTGTTGAATTACTTAATGAGTTTAACGTAGAAGATGTTATTGTGGTAAACAAAGATACAGACGGAGCTTCATGTTTTGAAAGATTAAATAAAACTGAACTTGAAACATGGCTTGATGATTATTCGCTGGGTGATTTGTGGCAGAAAAATATTTTGGGAGCAATCGGGAATATCAAGAACTTTAATATTAATCCCAAAATAAATACAGGAGGCTGAACATTTACCGCTCAGCCTCCTGTTGTTTACATTATTTTATACACAAATCACTTCACCTTGTATTGAAATTAAATTCAGGATATATTATAATTTATAATGAAATATAAAACACAAAGCAGGTGAAACTAATGGAAAATAAAAATTGTGATACTTGTGCATACAACACCTATGACGAAGAATGGGACTGTTATGTATGTGAAATGAACCTTGATGAAGATGAATATGCACGAATGATGCAGAATTCATATTATCGCTGTCCATATTATCGTGACGGTGATGAATATAAAATAGCACGTAAACAATAATTTTTTTAATTTATTACCTTTTATTTTGACATTTTATACAAAAAAAAAAAAAAAGCATATTTTATCATAATATATATCAATTGTTTTTTAGTATAAATAATGGTATAATAAATTACATAAGATTGTTAAGCAGTATTAAAATCAATACATATTCTACAATTATTATCTTATTACTATTTAACATAATATTATCTTACTGAAATAAGATGAAGGAAAGAGGAAAATATGAAGAAATCAAAATCAATAATACTTAAAATTTTGTTAGTAATTGTTATCATTTTAGTTGTTTATGCAACTTCATGGTTTGCATTTTACTTTTTAACCGTTAAGCCACATATTTCTGACAGTTCGAAGGTTACTTTATATGAGAAAAAAGCTCTTGAAACATATTATGATTCATATATACCAAATGAATCAATAGAGTACACAAATAAACCGTATGACAACTACATAATGTATGTACCACGTTTGTTCAGTTTTTCTTTTTATGTTACTGGAGGTTCATCAATAAATTTTGATACAAAAAAAGATACTTGTGAAAATCCTACAGGTTCTAAATATTATTACGGCTTTATGGCAGACGTAGATGTATTTGGAAAAATAAAAAATTATAATTTTGAAATATGTATACCAACTAATGAAGGTTACCTTGATTGTACAACAACATATCGCACTGACAAGAATGGTAATCTTTTGAACAAAGATGAATTATCTGAGGAAAATATCAAATTATTCAATGATGCTAAAAATGGAGTTTGTTCAATGATTGAAACTACAAATACATTATTCGGATTCCAGTGATTTTTATGCAATTTCAATTTCAGGCCTGATTGAAATAGATTTTTAGTTTATGCTGTGTTTTTATAAATGTATATTACTTTATAATCAAACAGTATATGAATACTAATGCGAAAAGAGGATATAATATGAAGAAAAATTTTAAAAATTTCTTAGCACTTGCTCTTGTAGCTCTTGCGGCTTGTACTGTTGGACTTTCAACAAAAGTTTCTGCTGGCGGATGGGATAACAACGGTCAATATTATAATTATATGAGAGGTGTACATAAAGCGGCTTCTACTGCATCCGTCTCTGGACTTACGACAAAAAGTTTAGCAAAAGTCAAAATAATGTTTGATGGTTGCGAGTACGGTGCAATGATACCTCAATTTAACCAGCAACTTAACCAAAAACATCGTGCACGCGTAGTAATGCAATGCGGAGGTCAAGGTACATCTTGTGATGGAATAGTATCTTGTATGTATGGTACTGTATATAGTCCCGTTGGAAAAAATTTAGGCGTAGAATCAGACTGGCAAACATGTTACTGGTCAGAAGTCGATTTTTGGGGATACTCATATTGGGATGCATGTATTTAATATTACAACAACCGGGATTTTTCCCGGTTGTTGTAATATTTATTGTTTTATAAAGCAAAGGAATTGATAATATGAAAATCGCAAAATATTTTGTATCCACAATACTTTTTCTGATATTTTTCTTTACGCTTTTAATTTTTAATTCATCATATATTGTGAGTAACCCACATAATAATAATGTTAGAATTGAATCTGACGGCGAAGTTGATATGTCTTTAATCTCACAGCTAGCTACCAAAAATGACATAACTATCTATCAACCAAGATTATACACTTCTTCTCTTGAGAAATTATTTATAATTTACTACGTTTCAAATGAAGATTATGATAAATTCACTCAATTAACAGGAATAAAAAAAGGATATTATGATAATCCTATTTCCGACAGTGTAAAAGTAAACCTGATAGATCTTACTGAGTTAAAGCCTAAAGACAATGAAGGAAGATACCACATCCTTTCAGATTCAAATGAAAAAACTATAAGCTTTATAACCGATGTTTCAAAAATAAATGGTTATAAGTCATTCATCACTTATGCAAGTTGGAAAGATACCATAATATACTATCTTCCCTATTTAATATTTATCATATCAACAATAATAATTCTTATATTCACATATATGGAAGCAACGTTTAAAAAGAAGGAAATATTAATAAGATATACTCAGGGTGAATCTTTTTTTAAAACAATATTCATAAATATTTTCTGTGATTTTATTTTTTATACATCATCTTTTTTCATAGCTTTCAAAGCTTTAAAAAATTACACAGAAATTTGTGGCATTTTTAAAAATATAAGTTTATTTATTATTATATTTTTGTTGTTCAATTCTATAATATATCTCTGTACTTTTAGAATAAATAGCAAAGAAATAATTTATGGACACCAATACTCCTTAAAAATGGTTAGCACACTTAATTTCATCAAATCATTCAGTTCTGTGTTTACCTTTGTAGTTATATCATTTACTATAATTATTTCACCTCGATTACGCGGATTCGACAAAGTTTCTGATATATTAGGTGATAAAACAAATTATTATTTCGTAAATATTTCAAATGATGTTCCAAAATATCTTAAAGATGATCCTAATAAGCAAAAGGAATTTTTCTATAAACAAGCAGAAAAAATTGATAAAATGATGTATGAAACCGATGATATTCTTGAACCAATATACATTATGGACGAAACTATCGATGGAGATGATAAAGGTTTTAACCCTGTATACTGTAACCACCGTGCACTGCCGTATATAATCAAAATGATTCCGGAACTTGAAAACGTCAATATTTCAGATAATGACTGCGTTATTATCCTTCCTGAAAATATGGATGAAAAAACAAAATCAAATGCCAAAAACACGCTTCTCGAAAAGTTTAAAAGCTATGAAGGTTTTTATCCTGACGAAAATAAAGTACAAATACTGTATTATAAAAATTCATATGAAGTGTTATCATTTAATAACCTGCATGAATTTAAATACCACATTTCTCCGTGTATCTGTATTGCATCCGATACCACTGTATCACCATATTTTGACTTAAATAAAATGAATCATCATTATATGCTCTCGTATCCGATAATGAAAGCAAACAGTGCTGAAGAACTTACGGAAGTGTTTTCAGAATATGGATTCAAAGCTGCCTGTTCTACTGTTTTTGAGGTATACAACAAAGAATATAAATTCTACAAGCTTATTCTTAATTTAACAAAAATAGTTACAATTCTTATGAGTACCTTTCAAGTTATTGTCATTTTGATTCTTGCAAAACTGGAATATCGCATAAACGCTACCGAATTCGCAGTAAAAAAAATACTGGGATACAGCATCTTGCAGATAAATAAGAATCAATTTAAAAATATTTTTGCAACATTAATTTTAAATTTAATTATCGCAACAATTTTTATAATATGCACAAAATCAAATATAAAAATTTTATTAGTTGCATTTATTATATTTTTGGTAGAATCTACAATTTTATATTTTGAGATAAAACATGAAGATAAAAATAATCTTGTAAAAACACTTAAAGGAGGAGCGTTATGATAAAACTTGAAAACATCACAAAATCATTTGGAGATCATATAATATTTAACAATTTCTCATTAGAAATAAATAAAAATGAATTTATCGTTTTTAACGGAGTAAGCGGTTGCGGAAAGACAACACTGTTGAATATGATAGGCGGTATCGAACCTGTAAATTCCGGAAACATATTTGTTGATGGTATAAATGTTTCATCACAAAAAAATTTAAGAGAATTCTTTGCTGAACATATAGGATTTTTATTCCAAAACTTTGCATTGGTAGAACATAAAACAGTTAAAAAAAATCTTGAAATGATTCCACGCAAACACACAAGCAATATTTCAATACAGGAAGCATTAAAAAAAGTTGGAATGGAAGGAAAAGAAAATCAGAAAGTTTATCAACTTTCCGGCGGTGAACAACAACGAATAGCATTAGCAAGACTTATGATAAAAAAATGCTCTGTAATTCTTGCAGACGAACCTACAGGTTCTCTTGATAAAGAAAATGCAAAAACAGTTATTTCAATATTAAAACAACTACATGATGAGGGAAAAACCATAATAATGGTAACTCACGACAAAACTATAATAGATGATGACATGAAAGTAGTTGAAATATAGAATAATTTTGTATAATTTATTTTATCTGATAAACCACACATCATTTACCGAAAACTCACGGTTATCAAGATATTTAAGATATGAATCCATCGGTGACAAATCAAAAGAAATCTTGTAGGCACACAATGTCTGGTGCTTGTAGTTGTATTTCTTATTTGCGTTTTTGTCGCCGTATTTTTTATCCCCCACTATAGGTGAACCGATAAATGCCATGTGGGCACGTATCTGGTGGGTGCGTCCTGTGATAAGCTGGACTTCTGTAAGAAATGCGTCACCTACTTTTTCTATTACCTTGTAGCGTGTTATTATCTGCTTATAACCTTCTGCCGATGTTTTTCTTATTTTTACTGTATTTGAAGTACTGTCCTTGCAGTGATATGCAGTAATGGTTTCTTCATCTCTCGGAGGTTTGTTTGCACAAAGACAGAGATATTTTTTGGTAATTTCGTTTTCCTGAATTTTTCTGTTTATTTCTCTTAAAGACTTGGCGTTTTTGGCGGCTATTATTATGCCGGCTGTATTTCTGTCAAGTCTGTTGCATACTGACGGTGAAAATGAATTTTCCTGTGACGGATCGTATTCGTTTCTTTTGAAAAGATATTTCTTTACCATATCAACAAGTGTATTTCCGGAATTTTTATCGTCACTGTGTACGATAACACCGGGTTTTTTATTTATAAGAAGTATATTTTCGTCCTCATAAACTATGTCACTCTGCAAAATGTCATCAGCGTTCATAAAATCCGCCTGATGCTGTTTTTTCTCAGTTCCGAGAAGTTCATCGTTTATAAATATTTTCAGAACATCGCCACTGACAAGCTGTGTTGAAACCTCACATCGTTTTCCGTTTAGTTTTATATTTTTTTTGCGTATCGCCTTGCACATAACTCCTTTTGAAAGTTGCGGAAATGCTTTAAGTATAAACTTGTCAAGTCGCTGTCCTGAATCATTTTCGGTTATTATAAATTCTCTCATAGTATCTTTACTCACCTGTATCTTTTTTTCTTAGTATAACATATTTTTGTACAGAGCGCAACAATATAAGGCAATTTCAACTAATCTGTAAAGCAAACTTTAATACATTTTATACATATGCTTAAAATTTCAGGATATGGTATTGACAAATCCAATATATATGTGATATCATTGGGTAAGCCAATGGTAACTGCGGTTTATTTTTTAAGAGTCGAGTTAGCATCTGTTAACCGATTTTTATTTTCGACTTTGAGTTACCCGAAACTAACTTTATTTTTTAAGGAGTTTTTTTATGAAAAAGATTAAATCAATAGCGTGTTTTGTAGCTTGTGTTACTGCTCTTTCATCAGTTATGACATACGCACCGTCTGCAAATGCCGAATCTGAAATGGTATACGGTACTATGAATATTCCGTACTCTGACTTCTATCGTGCAGAACTTGAAGAAAGCGTAAACAAATATGACGTTGACGCTGTTTCATCTGCCACTACAGGAAAATGGGCTAAAAACGGCGAAGGTGAACTCGTTGCCGGAACATATAATCAGCCAAATGAAGACGGTTCAGGTAAAATTCTCGGTGTAACATACAACGTAGCTATAGACAAGGAAACACTTGACGCTCTTGGTGAAAACAATTACGGATTTGCTCAGAGCACCGAAATTCCTGCTGTATATAAAACAGTCACTCTCGAAGACGGAAAAGCTGTTTTTTCTGCTGTAAATGATCAGACTCCTGAACAGATTACACTTTCTGCAACTCTCGGAACAACAAGTGCATGGGGCGACTATATCCTCAAAATAAGCGACAAGCCTGAAAATATGGGTACAGTTTACGGATTTATCCTTAAAACAGAAAGTAACGAAAACTATGCAATGCGTCATCTTGAAAACATCTGGAGAGATGAAACAGCATGGTCA
Organism: Ruminococcus sp.; assembly: GCA_015066745.1. GTDB lineage: Bacteria > Bacillota > Clostridia > Oscillospirales > Ruminococcaceae > HUN007. Next base: position 19,453 of record SVNW01000029.1, read on the forward strand.
AGCGGATTTAAAAAACAGGAAGCCAAAGGAAATACTTTATGCTATGAAAACTACGTAGGTATCATGGGCGAAACTATCAGCGAAATAAAATATATAACTGAAAACGGTTATTATACAGCTCAGACAAATATCTATGTACCTGTAAAATTTGACGGTACTGTTACTGCTGAAAATGCCGATGTATCTGCAGGTGAAACATCTTTTGCCACAACAGGATTCCCTGAGGATTACAAAATGACATACTCTGCAGACGGTCTTGAGGCAACTGTTGAAAACGGAAAAATCACATATTCAAATGCAGTTCCCGGTTCATATACATTGAACATAAATGACGCTGACGGAAAATATGCACCAATGTCTGCAACATTTACACTCTCTACAGATTCACTCCCTGTTTCCTTTGAAAATGAAAAAATCGTAAAAACATCTTCAGCTACAGATGATGAAGCTTCAAACTTTATCAAAAATATTTCAGTAGTTTCAGTAAACGGAACAGATCATAAAGCGACAGGCAAAGGTTCTGTAAAGATTTTTGACGAGAACGGTGTCATAGATATGTCAGCTGCTTCTAAAAACGCAAATGTATTTGAAGGAAGCGATTCCTATACTGTAGTTGTTACAGCCACAGGTTATAACAAACCTCTTGAATTTACAGTAAAGGCAGTTGCTCAGACAACTACAACAACTGCTGTAACTACTACCGCTCAGTCAACAACTACTGCAACAACAACTACTGCTCAGTCAACAACTACTGCAAAAACAACTACCACAGCAAAGAAAACATCATCAAGCCCTGCTACAGGTGACAGCGGTGCAGCTATACCGGCAATGATGCTTGCCCTTGCAGGAATATCAGCATTTATATTTAAGAAAAAACATAAATAATCAAAGGAAGTGAACTGATGCTTTTCCTTATTTCTCTTGCTGCCGGTGTTATATTTGTTCTCGCTTTAAAGAAACCTCTGAAAAAACATCCTTATATATTTTACATAATGGCAGTTATAATAACAGCACTGATTTCATGTGTTGATCTAAAAAATCTGTCCGGTCCGTTCAAAACTGCAGTCGAAATGTTCAGTCGCGGAACTTTCTCAACAGCACTGTGGTGCATTGTTATGTGGACGGGAGCATTTAAAAATGGTTCAAAACCTATCAAAACACTTATGCCGATACGTGGCGAACTTTCGATATTTGCAGCGATACTTACGCTTGGCCACAATATCGGTTATGGCAAAACATATTTTGTAAGACTTTTCACTGACGCTGACAGAATGCCACAATCCCAGATAACAGCGGCTGTTATGACCATTATCCTTATGTTCATCATGATACCTCTGACTATTATGTCTTTTCCAGGTGTCAGAAAAAAGATGAAAGCTTCTTTTCCTGTTCACAGGATAATGAAAAATCAAATCAAAAAAACAAAACAGCACCTCAGTTTCACGAGATCTGTTTGCTATGGATACATATATGAATCTGACTGCATACGGAGAAAATGCACAAACCGCTCTCGGAAAATCAGCCGAAAAAATTATATTTCTTGAAGAGATACTTTCAGTTACAAATCAAAACAGTGATATATACAAACTTAACAATTCAAACGGAAATGAAGTCAAAGTAAATGAAGATACGGCAAATATCATAAATACTTCATGTCAGATATCCGATATGACAAACGGCGCTCTTGATATTACACTTTACCCTGTAATCAAAGAATGGGGATTTACTACCGAGAAATATAAAATTCCCGAAAAAACAAAACTTGACGAACTTCTTCTGAATGTAAATTATAAAAATATTTCCGTAAACGGACTTTCGGTGACCATACCTCAGAAATATCAGCTTGACACAGGTGCGCTGACAAAAGGATATACCGGAGATAAAGTTGCCGAAATTCTTAAAAATCACGATATACAATCAGCACTTATAAATCTCGGCGGAAATATTCACACCGTAGGAAGTAAACCTGACGGCTCATTATGGCGTGTAGGAATAAAAAATCCCTTTGATACAAATGAGCAGTTGTGCATACTTTCTATAGAAGACAAGGCAGTCATAACTTCGGGAAACTATGAACGATATTTTGAAGGAGATGACGGAAAAAAATACTGGCACATAATCGACCCAAAAGACGGATCTCCTGCTGACAACGGACTTGTTTCCGTTACAATAATAGGTGACAGCGGAATAATGTGTGACGCACTTTCCACTGCTTTATTTGTAATGGGAAAAGAAAAGGCCATCGCTTATCATAAAGGATCAAATGATTTTGATATGATCCTTGTAAGCGACGACCGAAAAATATATATAACAAACGGAATAGAAAATAACTTCGAAAACGTAAGTAATATGGAAGTTATTCTATTGAATTGACCTTTACTTTATCCCTGACGGTACGTACCGCAGGTATTGTTGCTATTGCACCAAATACTATATTTAATACAAATACTATTATTGCTGATATCAGCATACATTTAACCGGAAAATCATTAAGAGCAGTAATGTAAAAAGCACTGCTTATAAATATTCCTATAACCGAAGATGTTAGTACAAATATACCGCTCTCAACATGTACAAGAGCAAATAATTTTTTCTTTGTCATACCGACTGCTCTCATTGAGATAAATTCTTCTTTTCTGTTAAGTACACTTGTATTGATAGAATTTGACATGGTTATTATTCCTGACAACCACATTGCTCCTATAAACATACATATCAGTATAGATATACCCGACATAAATGATTTTAAACCGGTACAACCAAAATACATATCTTCAAATTCATAAATATGGCCTGATTCTTCTGCAAGTTTTTTTATCTCTGTTACTGCGTCATAGTGATCTACATCACTATGTACTTTCACTCCCAGTGACAAACTTCTCATAGATGAATTTGACTGTTCTTCAAAAACAGATGTCATTTTTTTATAAGTATCATAAGTCAAAATCATTTCCAGATACTCCGAATAATATTTATAATCAATAATATCAGCTATTTTAATATTATTGATAGAAGGAGTTTTATTTTCTTTAAAGTTCAGTGAAATACTTTCACCTATAACCATGATCGCTTCATCTGAGTTTGCAAGTTGTTCATAAGTCACCTTTGTTTTTTGCTGATATGATTTACGGTATTCTTCTTCATTAACAATGTTTAAATTTATACTCTTATAATTATTTTTACTATACTTTGGAGAATCTACTTTTACCATATCACTGTCTGTTTTTATATTGAAAGATGAATTAAGATATATTTTTTCTACAAATTTATTTTGATTAAATTTCTCATATATTTCAACCATATTTTCTGCTTCTTCCCTGTCGATATAATGGAACCACATACTAAAATCCATCATTTCATAATTATCTTTTGCATATAATTCTTTAGCAGAAAACACTACCGACATAAGCAATGAAAATGCTGTAACACCTATACTCATAGCCGCTACCGATATAATAAATCTGCCTCTTGTTCTTGAAATATTTTTTCGTGTATATCTTAAAATAAACGCCGGTGACTTTATATTTTTTATCTTTCTTTTCTTTTTACACTTCACATTTTTTGAGCTGTTCTTTTTAAATTTATAATGTGCTGTCTGCGACTCTACGAGTGATTTTTTTCTTGACTTCCAGAATGCCGAAGTGTAAGAAGATATAAGTACTGAAACAATACATATAAATATACCTATAAGAATAATAACAGGATGTACAGAACATTCTATGAAATCCACTCCTGATTTTTTTATAAAATAAATCACACACTTTGAAATTGAAAAAGCCATTATCATTCCCGCAGGTATAGCAAAAATAATATAAAACAAAGCTTCACAAAAAACAAATGCTTTCATCTGTTTTTTAGATGCACCTACTATTCTGAGCAGAGCAAACTGTGCTGTACGTTCCTGTGCTGAGATCTCAAAAGCATTGTCTATTACCATTCTTACAAGCAACCATATAAGCACTACAAAAAACAAACAGAAAAATATCAGAGGTGCATAAACAACAACTGAATATGCAAGCTTTCCTTCAAGTGCAAGAAGTTCTGTATGAAACACCATATCATTTGTTCTTTCCTTAGGATATCCGCAATTTATAAGAAGTGTTTCCACACCCTCCTGTATATTTACATTATCATTTACAGTGATGTATGTTTCTATATCCCTGGAATATGTGACCTCACAATCTGCCAGTTCTTCACTGTTAAACATAACATCTTCTAAAATATCATGTGAACCGTTGCTTGTGAGTAATACAAAAACATCGAAATTTCTGTCATTAGCATTTATATCCGATTCACTGTAAAATCCGCCCACTTCATAACCGACACTTACAGGTGTTCCAACATTATATTCACTTAAAACACTATTCTCAATATTATTACTTATTGCATTTTTAACTATTTTAGGCAGATCAAATCCACCTATATTCGGAAATTTTTCACTTACATAGTCCGATTCCATATCTACTTTACAATACATAGGTGTTATTGTAAGTTCTATTTCATCACCGATATCATAACCATACTGTCGTAAACTTTCAGGGATCATGATAACATCTTTTTTTAAACTGCCGATCAGATCTTTCTGTACGTCACCGCCTATGACTTCACTTTTTATTATATCCGAATTTCCGTAATTTCTATAATTGATTAAAAAATCTGTATAAAAGTTCTGCTTTTCTCCGAAATCTATTTCAAAAAAAATGACACTATTCTCTTCTAACATCGTCATTCTGGAAGAATATATCTGAGCACAGTCAATGCAGAATATCTCATCAGTAACTACGTGTTCGCTCATACGTTTTAAAAGCTCAGACGGATTTTCTTCATCAAAAAAAACATCACTTACATCTACTTCCCACGAGCCTTCTGTATCAATGATATAATTTTTTCCGCTGTCAATAGCGGTGTTTGCAAAGAGACACACCATGCCTATTATAAACGATGCAACAGCTATACTCAAAAACGTCATAAACGTTCTTGTTTTCTGCCTTTGTATATACCTTAACGCTACTGTGACTATATACTTCATATCACTTCACCTCATTTTGTGAAATGCACCCGTCTGACATAGTAAATATTCTGTCTGCCTGGCATGCTATGTTTGGATCATGTGTTATGAGAACAAGCGACTGATTATATTTTCTTACGGAATTTTTCAAAATTGTGATTATCTCACGGCTGTTTTTACTGTCAAGATTTCCTGTCGGTTCATCTGCAAGTATTAGTTTCGGCTTATGTATCAAAGCCCTGATAAATGCCACTCTCTGTTTTTGTCCGCCCGACAGCTCATGCGGAAATGAATAGCGTTTTGATTCCAGTCCGCTCATTGCAAGCAGTTCTTCATAGTATTCTACATCAACCGTAGCACTGTCAAGATTTACAGGCAACATGATATTTTCTTCAACGTTGAGAACAGGAATAAGATTATAGTGCTGAAAAATAAATCCTATTTCCTTTCGTCTGTACGCTGACAGATAATCATCGTTTTTACCCATAAGACTCTGTTCCTGAAAAATTATATCTCCAGAATCGGCTGTATCGATCGTACCAAGCACATTCAAAAGCGTTGTCTTTCCGCTTCCGCTCTCACCTGTAACTGATACAAATTCACCTTTGTAAATATCAAGACTTACATGATTCAAAGCAAATAGCGGATTTTCAGCTGTACCGTAATTTTTTACAAGATCCACCGCACTGATTATTTTTTGATTTTTCATAGTTTTTTCCCTCCTTGCTTTTTAGTATATAACAGTTATCTTACAGTAAAGTTACAAAAGAAAAAATTAATATCTTAACATGACAAACTGAAACTGTGTGCCCTTACCGAGTGCTGATTTTACGATTATTTCACCGTTGTGAGCATTTACGATTTTTGAAGCTATCGACACTCCTATACCTATGCTGTTCATTCCGCTATTTTCGTTTTTATACCCGAAACGTTCAAACATTCCCGGTATCTTACTTTGTTCGATCCCTTTTCCGTTGTCACTGATAGTTATCACAACGGCATTTACCGTTTCTTCTGCCATAACATCTATAGCAGTACACTCTGAGTGATCTACAGAATTTTTTATTATATTTTCTATAGCTTCACATAACCATATCTTATCACATTCATATATTATTTCTTCCAAAGAACAGTTAAAAGATATTTTCACTTTTCCCATGATAGGTGATATTTTTCTTATAGCCCTTTTACAGATATCACATACATTGTTCTGAGCCATATTATAAGTCATTACACCTGTATTCATTTTTGCAAGTTTAAGTGCTGAAAGTACGAGATCTTCCACATCGTCTATATGAGAAATAATTTCTTCGTACAGTTCATTTTTCTTTTCTTCGTTAATATTTTCAACACTTGCAAGAATATCACTGTTAAGTCTTAAAACACTTACAGAAGTTTTTATCTGATGTGAAAAATCATAAAGAAAATCTCTTATATACTCTTTCTCGGTCGTAAGCTTTTGAGTACAGTATTCCATCTTCTCACCAAGGTCATTTATACTGTTCCACAAACGCAATGATGTTCCGAATTCATAGTCATTATAAGCTTCATCATATTTTCTTTCTTCTGATATGCAGATGCACTTCTGACGCATTTGTTCCATCTTGGTGTACTCCTTCACAAGCATGAAGACTGAAACTATACACCAGACAGTAGCAATAAAAAAAAGCAGAAAAAATATTATAAGAAAAACTTCTTTATGAAATTCCTTATAATTTTCATAAAGTCTTACATCCATATCAGAACTTATCCCATACTCCGAAAATATCTCCTCACCTGCTTTTATCTGACTTTCATCCGGTATCTGTGTAACGTCCATATTTCCCGATGCCAGCATAAGCAAAGCATTTGTCTGATTTTCAAAAGCTTTTTTCGAAACTGATGAAGAAATAAGAACTGAAACTACAAACGACAATAAAACAATAACAAGATAAAATAAAATTATAAATCGTGGTCCCCTGTTATTTATCAGCTTTTCTGTTGTGTCCATTTATATCCCAGTCCTCTCTTTGTAATTATCTGTCCGTTATCAGAATCTTTAAGTTTTTCACGCAGTCTGCTTATATTTACCGACAACGTATTGTCATTTACAAATTCTCCTTTGCAGTCCCACAAATGCGCAAGGATCTGTTCTCTTGTGACAAATCGTTCCTTATTCATAGTCAGATATTCAAATAACTTCTGTTCAAGTGCAGTAAGTTCAAGGTCAGTACTTTCCGTACAGCAACGTCTGAATAAAGCCTTTATGCGTGAGAGCAATATTCCCAGCCTGAAAGGTTTTGTTATATAATCATCTCCGCCACTGTCAAGCCCCGAAATTATATCCTGTTCTTCATCACATGATGTAAGAAAAATAACGGGAACAACTGTTTTTTCTCTTATCTTACGGCATATCGTTATTCCGCTCTCATCAGGAAGCATGACATCAAGTATCAGCATATCTGCTTCATCGGATTTTTCATATGCTTCCTGTGCGTTAAATGCTGACAAAACATTATACCCTTCACTTTCAAGGGCAAATGATATATTTTTATTTAAAGTTTTATCATCTTCTACTATAAGTATTGTTTTCATCTCTATACACCTTTTATATAGTTTTTTATCAATAAAAAGCATAACATATATATTTTTTTATGTCAAACTTTTTTGACAATGTAATCTTGCAGTAGTATAATATATACATAAAATATTTGCGGAGGTGCTCATGAAAAGAAAGGAATTTTTAAATCTTACACAATTTGTGACCTGTAACTTTTTTAAAACTAAAAAAACCGGAGATATAATAAAATACAGAGGTTGCGGTTGCGTTATAAAGCTGTCTGAAAATATTATTACGGATAACAGAAAAAAAGTTCTCGTAGTCGCAGGAAATTCTGTTATACGACTTGAACTGTTAAAAAAAGTTTTTGAAAAATTAAAAGAACAGAATATAGAATATACCATATACACAGGAATTCATAATGATCCCGATATAGAATGTGTCGAAAAAGGCGTAGCTTCGTATATACTTAACAAATGCGACTGTATACTTGCTGTCGGTGGCGGTTCAGTACTTGACTGTGCCAAAATGATAGCACTGCGTATATCTAACCCCGACAAATCAATTTTTCAGATGACAAATCCCATTATGCCACTGAAAAAATCAATACCTCTCTACATAGCCCCCACAACAGCAGGCTCAGGTTCGGAAATCACCATGTATGCAGTGATAACAGACAATGACAGTAAAAAGAAACTCCCCATACTTACCGATAAATTTCTTCCTTTATGTATTGCACTTGACCCTGTACTTTCTGTCAGTCTGCCTCCTGAAATTACAGCGTATACAGGAATGGACGCACTCACACACGCAGTTGAAGCATACATAAGTACTTTTTCGGATACATTTTATGATGATACCAAAAATGCGCCTTCTGCCTGTCGTATGATATTTGAAAATCTCCCTGTCGCATGCAAAGACCCTTTTAATAAAGAAGCCCGTCTTAATATGCTTACAGCGTCATTTAAAGCAGGAATATCTTTCAGGTATGCCGGTGTCGGATATGTACATTCTCTCTCACACAGACTCGGTGAAATGTATGGAATACCACATGGATACGCAAATGCTGTACTCCTTCCTGAAATACTTAAAATGTATCTGCCCAAAATAGAAAACAAACTCTCTGCACTTGCCTGTCACTGCGGATTTACTACAAAAAAATATATTATAAGATACAATGCAGAGTTGTTTATAAATAAAATAATAAGCCTCAACAAAGAAACAGGAATAAAAAACAAATTACCTGAAATCAATGAAAATGACTTTGATGAAATCATAAAACGCACACAAAAAGAAGCAAAACTTCTTGGCTGTCCTGTTATTTTATCAGATGAACAGATAAGAACTTTACTTATAAATATATCAAAATAAAAAAATCGTCTTTAAAGCTTTAAACTTTAAAGACGATTTTTTTATTTTTATTCTGCCGGACCTACTTCATATATCATCTGACCGTTTTCGTCAAATCCGTAAATAGTTCCGTTATAGTTGTATTCACCGGCATAGATAGGACCGTCACCGAAGTGATAGATAGTACCGTTCATCTCAATGAACCCTGTAAGGAGAAGTCCTTCTTCATTAAAGTAATATCTTTCTCCATCAATTGTATGGTATCCTGTAACACCCTTGCCGTCAGGTCCAAAGTAATAATATGCCTGACCACCAAGATCTACAAAACCTGAGATCATTATACCCTGTTCGTTGAAGTAGTAACGGTCACCCTTTATAGCAACATATCCTGTTCTTGGAGTACCATCTTCCCAACCGAAGTAATATGTGCAACCGTCAATTACTTCAAATCCATGTGCCATCTTTCCGTCAGCTCTGAAGTAACACTTAAGTCCGTTTACTGTCTGGAAGCCTGTAAGCATCTTACCGTTGCTGTCAAACATATACTTATCATAACCGATACCACAGAAACCGATAAGAAGTACACCGCCGGGATTTGCATAATATGTGTCATTTTCAAGAGTGAAGAAACCGTTCATAGGTGTTCCGTCTTCTCCAAACGCATATTTCTTTCCTTCAAGTTCATGTATACCGATAAGTGGCTTACCGTCAACCATGTACTTTCCTTTATCAGTCCATCCGTTTAATACAGCTTCTGTAACAGGAGGTGTTGTTACCTCTGTCTGAGGTGTATCTGTAACTTCAGGTTCATCTGTAACATCTGCAACTATTTCTTTTCCATAAGAATCGAAATTATATTCTTTACCGTCAACCTCAGTCAGACCTGACGCTGCACTGTAATCATCATTGATGTAGTGTTTTCCATCATCAAGTGTTATCCAGCCACTGTGAAGACGTCCGTTATCATCAGCATAATAATTTGTACTTGCACCTTCTGAAGTCTTGAACCAACCGGTTTTCATAATACCGCTACCATCAAAGTAATAATCGTCACCTTCGATATTTACAAAACCTTTCTGTGCTTTTCCGTTATCAGCAAAATAATATGTATTATCATCATTTGTATAGAAACCTGTTGCCATTTCGAGAGTTTCTTCATCAAAACAGTATATGTCCGAACCTATACTACAGACGCCGACACTTATCTTTCCGTTTTTATTTACATAAAAAGTTTTGCCGTCATGCTGTGCCCAACCTGCTGTTATACCACCATCATGATCAAAATAATACTTATCTGTTCCGATCGTCTGTAATCCAACAGCTTTTTTATTTGTCTGAGGATCTACATAATACATTTCTCCGTCATTCATATGCCAGCCAGGAGCTTTTACCGCCGCAGGATCCGTATTTGTAAATGTTTTACTTACAAAAGGAAGCGCTGCAAGAACTGCTACTCCGAATATACACATTATCCAGAGCATAGGATCCTTTTCTTTTTTTCTTCCGGGGCTATATTTGTTTTTATTATTTTTCTTAGCCAAACCATTCACCTCTGATTATACATTTTTCACTAATATCATTTTAACACAAAAAAAATATTTTTTCAATATTATATTTAATTTTTTATGTGTTTACCAAAAAAAATATATAATAATTGTACAATATAGTGTGAATAAAAATATTCAATATTAATTTCAAAAAAATTCCGAATAAAACAATATAAAACGCCTTAATATTTTCCGTTTATAGCTATAAAAAACAGTGCATATTTTATGATTACGAAACATTAAATTTCAATCTATTGCACACAAAAAACAAATATGGTATAATTATAATTGTGTAAGTTGCTGTATAACTTGACAACGATCTATTTAGAAATTCAAGTATACAATGTTTACATAAATAAAAAATCAAACGGAGAATTATTATGAAAAAAAATTTAAGCAAAATCATTTTTTCACTCTTAATTGCAATTTTTATTGTGTGCTGTTGTATCCACTCCCCTGTTTCACAGGCTGTAGGTTCTCTTTGGTCTCTGCTTCCGCCGGTCATTGCTATCGGACTTGCTTTGATAACTAAGGAAGTATATTCGTCTTTATTTATCGGGATCGTTACAGGCGGAATAATATATTCTTTATCCTCATCTTCAGGGTTTGACGGAGTTTTCACAGCAATTATTCATGATGGATTTATAGCAAATATTTCAGACAGCTATAATGTAGGTATACTGATCTTCCTTGTAGTTCTCGGAATTATAGTTGTACTTATGAACAAAGCGGGAGGAAGTCATGCATATGGTGAATGGGCTTCAAAACATATCAAAAATCGTCCGGGAGCTTGTATTTCTACGTTTATTCTTGGTGCTCTGATTTTTGTTGATGATTATTTCAACTGTCTTACAGTAGGATCCGTTATGCGACCTATAACGGATAAACATAATATTTCCCGTTCAAAACTCGCCTATCTTATTGACTCAACTGCCGCTCCCGTCTGTATCATAGCCCCTATTTCCTCATGGGCTGCCGCAGTAAGCGGAACTGTAGAAGGAGTAAACGGTATACAGCTTTTTATCTCCACTATTCCGTATAATCTTTACGCTCTTCTGACACTTCTGATGGTTATATTTATATCTGTAAGCTCTTTTGATTTCGGGATTATGAAAAAACATGAACTTAATGCACTTGACGGTGACCTGTTTACTACACGAAACAAAATATATTCTGATACTGAAAAGAGTATCAACAATCCCAAAGGTAAAGTAATTGACCTTATACTTCCTGTTATTATTCTTATAATACTCTGCGTTATAGGTATGATCTATACAGGTGGCTTTTTTGACGGAAAAGACTTTATCAACGCTTTTGCAGACTGTGATGCATCTTACGGACTTTCTCTTGGTTCTGTCGGTGCATTGCTGATAATAATCGCTTATTTTATTTGTCGTCGTGTACTGAGTTTTACAGAATGTATGGATTCAATTTCCGAAGGATTCAAACAGATGGTTCCTGCTATCCTTATTCTTACTTTTGCATGGACTTTAAAAACAATGACAAATTTCCTTGATGCCGGTACATTTGTTGCCGGACTTGTTGAAAACGCAACAACGGTACAGATTTTCCTGCCTGCTATACTCTTTATTGTAGCTATGGGGCTTTCTTTTGCTACCGGTACTTCATGGGGAACATTCGGTATTCTTATTCCTATTGTAACAAGCGTTTTCAGCAACGACCTTGCCAATGCTTCTCAGACAGGTGATATACCTTCTCTCGTAATCATATGCATATCCGCTTGTCTTGCAGGTGCAGTATGCGGTGACCACTGTTCTCCAATCTCAGATACAACTATAATGGCATCTACCGGAGCGCAATGCGACCATGTCAATCATGTTTCAACACAACTTCCTTATGCACTTACTGTTGCAGGCGTAAGTATTATCGGATATATCATTTCGGGATTTGTACAGAACGTATTTATAGTTCTCGGTTGTTCTGTATTGATAATGATCGCAACACTTTTTATTTTAAAAATGATTTTAGGAAAAAAACAAAACAGCTCAAAAGCATAAAACTTTATCCCTGTATACTGCATGACAAACGGTATACAGGGATTTATTCTATAAAAATAAATATTTACTTTTATGAAATATCGTGTTATAATGTCATAATAAGGAGATGACGCGTATTAAAACGATGGTAATAATGATAGGTCTGCAGGCAAGCGGAAAGTCTACATTCTGCAAAACCTGTCTTTCAGACTACAAATACATAAGCCTTGATATTTTAAATACAAGAAACAAGGAAAAAAACGCTGTTTTATCATGTCTTGAAAATAATGAAGATTTTGTGATCGACAATACAAATCCATCTGTTGATGACAGAAAAAAATATTTTGACATGATACACGACAGTGATTATAAAGTAATCGCTTACTATATGAAATCAGTGCTTGCAGAATGTCTTTTACGCAATGATAAGCGAACCGGAAAAGCAAAAATCCCACGCATGGCACTTGCGTCAACGTCCAAAAAAATCGACTTGCCATCTTACGAAGAAGGATTTGATGAAATTTATTATGTTGAAATGACCGATAATGGTTTTAATATTTCAGACTGGAAGGAGAATTAAAATATGAAATTTGATGATTTTGATAAGGAAATGCGTATTTATGAACAGTCACTTGATCAGATCATACTCCCTGATACGTACATAGTCGCCAGACTTGACGGACGTACATTTACAAGACTTACAAAAGAAGTCTGTAACTTTGAAGCACCATTTGATGAACGATTCAGAGATCTGATGATCTATACTATAAAATGTGCTATGAACTGCGGTTTTCGTATAATATACGGATATACAGAAAGTGATGAGATATCTCTGCTGTTCCACCCCGAAGACAACAGTTTCGGAAGAAAAGTAAGAAAACTTAACACTACCCTTGCCGGAGAAGCAAGTGCTGCCTTTTCTCTTAAACTTGGTCACGTAGCTACTTTTGACTGCAGAATCATACCACTGCCAAATCTCAAACGTGTAACAGACTATTTTCTGTGGCGTCAGGAAGATTCACACAGAAATTCACTTAACGCCTGGTGCTACTGGACTCTGCGAAAAGAAGGTCTTTCAAAATCACAGGCAACTGCAATGCTAAGCGGAAAAAATATCGAATATAAAAATGAACTTCTGTTCCAGCGAGGTATCAATTATAATGATTTGCCGTTGTGGCAAAAAAGAGGAATCGGTGTGTATTATAAAGATTTTGCAAAATCAGGGTTTAATCCGATAACAGGAACAAAAACTGAAACGTACAGAAGAAAACTATATACAGACATGGAACTCCCACTGCGTACCGAGTACAGAAAACTTATTTTAAATATTATCAAAGAAGCTAAAATTTAAAAAACATTATAAAAACAATATTCCTTACAATATAATTATTGCAAGGAATATTGTTTTTATTTTGTATGCATCTCTATTAATTGTCTTGCTGTAAAATCAGTTTTGTCATACTCAATTTTAAAATAATCAAGTACAACTTTCATATCGTCCTGCATTGAAAGAAATACATCAAGCAATCTGTTCTGTTTTTTATTTATCTGCCATTCTTTAAGTCCGACATAATAAAAATGTTTGAATTCATCATTTATAAAAAACGGGACTATATCGCTTACAAGGCACTGTTTTAAAACCAATAACCTCCCTACCCTGCCGTTACCGTCATAAAACGGGTGGATTTTTTCAAAATCCGCATGAAACTCTGCAATTTCATACAAATCTATTTTATCTTTGCTATTGATTATATTCAGAAGTTTCTTCATATATTCTGAAACTTCTTCTGGTAAAACAGTCTGTATTTTTCCGACTTCATTCGGATATTTTTTATAGTCACCAATCACAACTTCATCGTTATCGCTTGTCATCAGACCATTTTTTAACGTTTTATGAAGATGTTTTACGTATTCTTCAGTTATAGGCTCTAAAACCGTTTCAAGAATATAATCAAAACACTTGAAATGATTAGCTGCCTCAAATACATCATTTACATAAGCAACTCCGTCAACAGTATGAGTTTCAAAAATATATCTGGTCTGATCATGAGTAAGTCTGCTTCCCTCTATGTGATTGGAGTTATACGCAAAATCTATCTGCATTCTATGATATATTCCGCCTTTGATATTATTATTTTTTTCAAATAACAACGTAGATAAAAGTGTTCTTTTACAAGGCATATATATTCTCCGTTTTCTGAATTTATTTTTTTAAACTATCGCTTCAAAAATAGTCTTTTCTCCAAGTTGTATGGTATGCGTTCCTGATTGTTTATTTTTATTGAAGTTGAAACTCAGCATATATCCTTTATTGATGTGATAATAATCAAGATACTCTGCAAGTTGTCTTTCTCCACGTTCATTGTATTCTTTTCCGTGCCATATCTTCATTTCAATAACAAACTGCTCGCCAAGATAATCAACTATAACATCTGTTCTTGTGAGATCTCTTGTCTGCGCTTCGATATAATAATTTCCTACGCCATTTATGATGGGGCGCAGATATATAAGAAAGAGTTTTCTGCCGTCATCTTCAATAAACCGCTCTGTTTTATCACCGTAAATGTCATTGAAATACTGTACAAATTTTTCTAATACAAGTTCCATATTCAGACGGTTATGCAAAACAAATTCCGGTTTCTGGCGTTCTCCTGCAATATATAACGGCGAGTTCTGTATCTGTGGTGTAGTCAGCAACATATCATAAAAACGTGTTTCAAAAATACGATTTGCAATAACAAGATCACCGTTTTGCTCTTTTGCAAAACCAAACATTACAGTTTGCTTTGTGGCTTCATCATCAGGTCTGTAAGGTATCTTCTTACCTCTCTCCAGTATCTGTACAAGTTGTTGTCTGAGTTCGGGATACTGTTCGAGCTTGTTTGCCAATGACTCAAATAACGGTGACTGATATATAAGCAGTTTTTTCACTGCTGATTTAACACCGTTCTTGTTCCATTTCATTTCAGTATCTTCATCGATAAACTTGCATATTTGTGACACCAGTACAGGATACCCTGCAGTATAGTCATAAATCATCTGTGAAATTAATTTTATATCCATACCTGTATGATAATCAGACTCATATTCACTTAACATTCCTTCTATATCATCAGGACAAAAACTCATATCTACTTCAAGTGCATTTGCAATGTTCCAGGGACTGTTATGTTTATGTTCTGTGTCCGGTCTGATTTTTATCTGCAGATTTCTGATATCATACACTCCTGCCAGTATCACTGAGTGAAAAGCAGGAAATTTATTTCTTCTGAGATATGAACCTCTTAACTGTGCAAGAAAATCAAGAAACACCTGATTATTTGACGCACTATCCACCTCATCAATAATCAGAACGACAGGCTTATCGGCTACACGGCAAATATCACTAAGCTTCATAAAAAGATCTACTAAAACAAAGTTATTGTTCAGTTCTTTTTTTAATTCTGTCAGTTCATTTTTTATATCTGATGTTATTTTCATATTTTTCATTAAAAAAATAAACGATTTTGCAAATGCACACGAAAAACTATTTTCATCTTTAAACTGATAACTGCTCATATCTGATTGAAAATCCATATTCAGCACATAATATTCATCAGCAAGATACTGCTCAAGAGCAATGAGTGTAGTTGTTTTTCCATATTGTCTTGCCCGGTTTACAGTAATATATTTTCCGGCATCAACCATATTTTTAATAGCATCAAGCCGACTTGCCAGGTCAACCATATAATGCTGTCCGGGAGTACAGTTTCCGGTGACATTAAATACTTTTTGCATATAACGTACATTCCTTTTTTGAAATTCAAAAATGATCTTTAATCTTCAAAAACCTTTGCTACTTTTTTAAGATAACCCGGAATATCAAGATGCTGTGGACAGTGTTCTGTGCACTGACCGCAGGAAACGCAATCGGAGGCTTTTCCGTATTTTAAAATAAGATTATCATAGTATGTACCCTGAACGGTAAAATTCTTTTCTATTTCCTGCATTTCTGCATTATAAAGCTCAAAATAATCAGGGATAGGTATGTTCATAGGACAACCTTCCGTACAATATCTGCATGACGTACACGGAATACTGATTTTCAGGTTGATTATATCTGCAACATTCATACATATGGAGTTTTCTTCATCTGTAAGAGGCACAAAGTTCTCCATATAACTCATATTATCTTCAAGTTGTTGTATATTACTCATACCGCTGAGTACCAGTGAAACATTATCAAGACTTGCAGCAAATCTGATAGCCCATGACGGAACCGACATCTGAGGCTGATGACTTTTTAAAAGTTCCTCTGCCTGTTTAGGAACATTTGCAAGTGTACCGCCTTTTACAGGTTCCATTACAATGATCTCTTTATTATGTTTTAAAGCTACTTCATAACATTTTCGTGACTGAACCGTATCGTTTTCCCAGTCAAGATAATTTATCTGCAACTGAACAAATTCAGTTTCGGGGTGTTCTGTAAGAATCTTATCAAGCAACTCTGCACTGTCATGAAATGAAAAACCTATCTTTTTTACCTTTCCTTCAGATTTTTTCTTCATCACAAAATCAAATGCACCAAGTCGTTCTGAGGTTTCATAATTTTTAGTATTCAGACAATGAAGCAGATAGTAATCAAAATAACCTGCACCTGTCTTTTCTAACTGTTCATTGAATATACGCTCCATATCCTCTTCTTTTTCAAGAAACATTGTAGGAAGCTTTGTAGCAAGCATAAAGCTATCACGACTGTGACGGTCAACCAACGCTTCTTTCATAACATTTTCACTTGCAAAATCATGATACATATATGCTGTATCAAAATAAATAAAACCTTTTTCTAAAAATGAATCGACCATCTTACAGATCTGTTCTTTATCAAAACTTTTATGATCCTCCGAATCAAGAACCGGTAGTCTCATACATCCAAAACCTAATTTTTTCATATCTGTATTCCCCTTAATTCATTACGTTTTTTAATAAGCAAATCATATGCAATATCTGTATCACTGATATTTTTAACTTCATTTTCCATAGGACAGATTCCGTCGCCTTTTCTGTTGATAATATTTTCTGTAAGTATCTTATATGAACAAGGTATATTTTCACTTTGAAGAAAAGACAGTCCTTCTTTACTTACCACTTCGCCAAAAACTTCTCTGACTCCTGCTTTTACAAATAACATTGCAGCAGCCTTTCCGACTATTTTATCAGCAACCGAAAATCCACTTAAATCAATGCCGTTTGTTATAAAATCAAGCATAGGTGAAATTCCTTTTTCCTTACTGACATATACGATATCATCTTTACACAAAACACACGTAAAATCGCCTTTATACAGAAGTTCCTGAGCTTTTGGAATGTCACTCATATTTCTTTCTCATTTCTTTTATTTTTCCATAAAAAACAGCAAACAAGATCCACTGCAATACTATACCCGGAACCCCCGTAATAAGAAATGATTTTACAGAATCTACAGAAATGCTGTTACTGTTTAGAATATATACTGCTATCAGAACTGTAGCTACTCTTGCTATTCTTCCTGAAAACTGTGTAATGATAAGTGAGAGAAAACTATTTATTTTTGAAGATGATAATTTGCCTGATACAAATCCATATGTTCCAAGTTCAGCTATCATAAACGGAACAAGTACCGCTGACGGCATTCCTGAAATAGCAAAACTAATAACAGGACTTAAAATTCCTGCGATCAAACCAGCCAGAGGTCCACACGCAAATCCGGCAAACAGTACAGGCAAGTGCATAGGCAACAACATACTTCCTGTTACAGCACCTGCTCCTGAAATCACGCCTGCAGCATGAAAAATTTGCGGAAGAATTACAGAAAAAGCAACAGAAATCAGTATTATTAATGCTTTATCTGTGATTTTATTTTTAGCTATTGTTTTTGTATTCATAACAAATTTCCTTTCGATTAACTTTTATTTTTTTAAAACGTACTATACTTAAACTATCGCTTCAAAAATAGTCTTTTCCCCAAGCCGTATTGTATGCGTACCTGATTGCTTGTTTTTATTGAAATTAAAACTCAACATATATCCTTTGTCGATGTGATAATACTCCAGATATTCTGCAAGCTGTCTTTCTCCACGCTCATTGTATTCCTTGCCGTGCCAGATTTTCATTTTGAAAATCCATATTCAAAACATAATATTCATCAGAAATATACTGTTCAAGTGCAATGAGTGTCGTTGTCTTTCCGTACTGTCTGCCTCGGTTTATTGTAATATACTGACCCTTATCCACCATCTTTTTAATAGCGTCAAGTCTGCTTGTTAAGTCTACCATATAATGCTGATTCGGATCACAATTACCGGTGACGTTGAACACTTTTGACATTTAGACACACCCCTTACGTTTTAAACTATGAAATTATTATATCATATCGGGTGCATAAACACAAGATGCGGAACATTTTTTTACTTAAAGTATATCAAAAAATCAATGCTATCCCTGTTCCATACAAGTGGAAATATAAGATGGAAACAATCAATCTCGAAGAGGAAAATATCGACAACATTGTTTATGAGGTAGTAAATGTAAAAGCAGCATCTTCTGAAAATCAAGGCAAACGTGCTCCTGCTACTCGCAAAAGAAAGTCAAAATAAGAAAATGTTTCAGCTGTGTCAGATCACGCAATTGTAAAGTAAAGTTATTTAAAAACGTTTATACTAGCATTCAACAGCTATGTGCGACATTTCAGAATCTCTTCGCAGGAGTTGCCGGTGCAGAAGCGGATGTGGCAAGTGCTGTCCTTTCAATCATCAATGCGGCAATCACGCTTGTGCAGGGACTTATCACCGGAATTATTGGGGCATTACCGCAGATCGTAAATGCCGCACTCCAGCTTGTACAAAGTCTATGTGACGCACTGGTTTCCAATCTTCCTGCACTGGTGCAGTCGGCGGTGACGCTCGTACTCCAGTTGGTTGACGGAATTTTGTCACAGCTGCCACAGATTCTGAATGTGGCTCTTGAAATTGTGAACTCCCTACTTTCTGGTATCCTCTCCATGCTGCCCTACAAGATCTACAGCATCGGCCTGACATTGTCGAGGGGCTGTGGAACGGTATCGGTGATATGGTGGACGGTCTTGTGCCGTCCGCTGGAACTTCTGTTGTGAATAACTACTACAACAACGACAACAGCCGGACGGTGAATCAGACCAACAATAGTCCGAAGGCACTGTCACGGCTGGAGATTTATAGACTTACGAGGAATGCGGTGAATGTATAATACGAGTGTTTTTTGATGCTCATTTTTATAAAGAGTGTGGATAATCCGTGTCAAGCAGTTCAATACTTGATGCTTCACCCGTTTCATGGTCAAAAAAGACACCAAGAATGATATTTCCCCATGTGTGTTCATATGAAGAATCAGATTCTATTTCTGATTCTCCGAATTCTGATTTGAAATCTTCAAGTGTATCGTTCTTCAAACCATTCAGAGTGAAAATGCCTTTTTCTGGTTCATCAATTTCGATTAGTGTTACAAGGGTTTCCGATGTATGTTCTGATACATCTCCAGTCACAAAAAGCGTACAAATTCGACTCATTCCATTATAGACAGTACATACCGTGAAATCGCTTTCTTCAAAATAGACATTCTGACAATCTGAAAGATCAATCATTTTTTCAAGATCTTCATATTTGAACGGGAAAGACAGTGTTTTTCCGGAAACGCTGATTTCAATGTTTGGGGCAGATGTTTCAGTGTCGTTAATAGATGTTATACTTTCAGTTGTGTTTTTTTCTATAGCGGCATCAGTTGTATTTTCAACTCCTTTTTCGCACCCTGTCATGCAGAGGCAACAAAATACAGCTAAAGAACATACTATTTTACTTATTTTCATTATGGTCACTCCTCAATACACAAATTGTATTTATTATACCACATCCCGCCCTCAAAAGTCAATGAAAGGACGGTGAAACTTTGTTTTTTACTCTTATTCTTCAAAATGAAAACGGTGAACAGATTGATATGACAGCAACTGCAAATCACTACACCCAAGTTTTACACCTAAAACGAGCAAACCACGCATATACGTGATTTGCTCATTTTTGTTTTGTTATTGCAAAATTGATGCTTTTTATGTATTTGTTTAAATTCTCCTGTTTGACATTTGCATGAAT
>SVNW01000030.1 GCA_015066745.1 Ruminococcus sp.
CAAATGCAGCATTGTAGTCTACAGCAACTTCATTGTAGATATAGTCCTTTGTAATATCTCTGTGCCAGTCATCTATATCAGGACCGCCTACGAGAGCGCCCCAGAGAACGTGTACCTGATCTACAGGATCGTCCATACTGAGTGTAGTTGAACCATGTGAAGCACGGTGATGAGGGTGTGAAGCGGCTGTATCGGAATAACCTACGATGTAAGGTCTGTTCATAGGGTTCTTACCCATGATATATTCCATCTGTCCCTCTGCCCAGTCTGCAAACTGTGCGTCTTCTTCACCTCTTGCGGCAGTTGCTTTTCTGTATACAAGCGCACAAAGCTGTGCTGCTGTATTGTATCGTGCTGAACCGTAGTTATTAAGCATAGAATATCCGGAAGGGCTTTGTGCAAGATGATCGGTACATGAATCAGGTTCTGACGTGTACTTGTACTCTGTATTCCAGAGAAGGTCGGCAGGTGCTCCCGGATAAGTATGCTGAAGTCCTGACCAGAATTCAAGATTCCATCTGAATATATACCAGTCACGAGCTGTATTTGTTATGGGTGCAAGCTTTGCAAAAACTCCGCCCCATACTGTATCCCAGCAGTGAACCCATATATTTTGCCATATGTTACCTGTATCCTTTATTATTCTCTGCATATAACCTGTATAGTTATAAGTACCATCTGCATTCGGAGTTTCGGATATGGAAACTATATCGTCTATATAGTCGTAATCTCCTGTACATTCATAAAGCCATACAGCAGCCCATGCAAGTTCATCCCATGCATAGCTTGACTTATAGAAACCACCGTCATAACCGAGGCATGAAGAGTCGTCTATACCATCATGAGAATGTGTTTCTACTGCAAAATCATAAAGAGCTATGGCCTTCTGCAAACTTTCCTCGGCATATTCAGGCTCTGTATCCTTGAAGTTAAGATAGTTTATAGCAAGTGACGCTGATGTTCCTGCACACATATCGGAAGCAGGTGTATCTACTGTTGCAAAATATGCAGGTCTTGCAAAATCATCAAAATGCTCCATATCCTGAAGTTCCGGCGGATTCCAGTAGTTATGGTCATTGTCACCTTCTGCAACCTGATAACAAAATGCCACAACTTTTCCGTTTTCATCAAGATATGTACTCTTCATATAAAAATCATTGAACCAGTGAAGTATATCTTCTACGTGTTCCTGATTTCCTGTATCAACATAGGCATCTCTGAATTCATAGTAGCCCCAGCCAACAGTTGAAGCGGCATATGAACCCGGCAATCCGAATTTTACGTGGTCTCCTGCATCGTGCATACCGCCTCCGCAGTCAACAAATCCGTCACCGTCAGGATCAAGAAGGTCTTTGTACTCATCTATAAATTCCTGTGAAAGATTTGTACCGATATGCATACATTTCGTTTCATTAACTATTTCCATAGGCTGAAGAGGTATCTTATAGTCTTCAACGTGACAATCGCCTCTCCATTCAAGATTACCGCCTGTTATACCTGCACCGCATTTGTTTGCATCATAGAAATACAGTGAATACTGCAAAGCCTTTGCAAAGTTTACTTCCACATCATCATAACTGAATGAATCAGGGTCAGGATAAGTCTGATCGGTGACCGGCGGTGGTGGTTCTCCGGCATCGGCACTTACGTTTACAACTGCTGCGCCTGCTGTAAGTGATAAACTGAGCAAAACAGCAAGCATTTTCTTTAACTTACTCATAAACTACGTCCTTTCTTGAAAAATGAGTTACCCACATACGAGGCGGATAACTCATTTTCAGTTTACTCTATCGGAAAAAATTTATTTTTCAGGTCCTAAAACAACAGTAAGATCTTTTGAAATGTACTGTTTCATTGTTGCAAGGTCTGCAAGATTTACTTCACCATCATATGAAACATCAGCAAGCATTAAAGCTTTTTCGCCAAGTTTCATATCACCGAGAAGATAAAGGCTCATACAGCTAAGGTCTGTAAGATCTACCTTACCATCGTCATTTACATCACCGTAGATAAGCTTATCGTCTCCCGGTTCCTGAGGCTTATCAGTAGCTCCTACACCGCCGTAAGGTACGCCGTATACAAGCTCATCTCCAACGTAGAGCGGAATGTTGAGTGTATCGCCGTATTCATCACTTATTTCAAGACCTACACGGCTGTAGTCATTTGTAGGATCCCAGTTACTTTCATAATTTGCATCCTGTCCTACTATGATACCAAGCTGAATTTCTCTTGCACCGTGGAATATAACTCCTGTCCAGTCCATTTCAACATAGTAAACATTATCTTCTACATTGATAGGTTTTGAAACAGCAACACTCTGCTTTGCATCAGTACTTGCTGAAACCTGATCATAGTAAACTTCGATCTTTACATCATCTATAGTCTGTCCCTTTGCCACAAGTTCGCTTATATCAAAGTAGTAGCGTGCCTTGAGTCCGTCAACATATCTTGGTGGCTGAGATGTATCGTTATGGATCTGGATAGTGTACTGTGTTCTTTCAAGATTTTCCTGATTGATAAGACCCTGTAACCAGAATTCACGAGCCGGTTCTTCTGCAGGAGGGAAGTTTTCCTGCGGTTTCATGTCTTCAGTTCCGTAATAGTGGTAAAGACCTGCCATAGCACCAATAACACCTGCGTTATAGTCTACAGCAACTTCGTTATAGATATAGTCCTTTGTAATATCTCTGTGCCAGTCTTTTGAGTCAGGACCGCCTACAAGAGCGCCCCAGAGAACGTGTCTCTGTATAGCCGGATCGTCCATGCTGAGTGTTGTAGAACCGTGAGCCGCACGATGATGCGGATGTGAAGCAGCTGTTTCAGACCAGCCTACGATGTATGGTCTGTTCATAGGGTTTTTACCCATTACATATTCCATCTGCTTTTCTGCCCAGTCAGCAAATCTTGCATCTTCTTCGCCTCTCTTTGCAGTTTCTTTTCTGTAAACAAGGGCACAAAGGTTTGCAGCTGTGTTATAACGGCATGAACCATATTCGTTAAGCATAGAATATCCTTCCGGAGTCTTTGCAAGATAGTCGCCGTCACGTGTATCCAGTTCAGAAGTATACTGGTATTCTTTATTCCAGAGTTCATCATCCATTCCGCCCGGATAGAGATGTTCAAGACCTGACCAGTATTCAAGATTCCATCTGAATATATACCAGTCACGTGCTGTATTTGTTATAGGTGCAAGCTTTGCAAAAACTCCGCCCCATACTGTATCCCAGCAGTGTACCCAGATATTTTTCCAGATACTTCCTGTGGTTTTGATAATTCTCTTGATGTATCCTGTATAAGTTACATGACCCATATCGTCTTTAAGATTTTCATCAACAGAGATGATATCTTCGATATAGTCATAATTACCTGTACATTCATAAAGCCATACAGCAGCCCATGCAAGTTCATCATAGTCATAGCTTGATGTATAGAAACCGCCGTCATAACCAAGACTGAGAACGCTCATTCCTTCGTCTTCTTCATGAGTTTCAACTGCAAAATCATAAAGTGCTATGGCTTTCTGCAAGCTTTCTTCTGCATATTCAGGCTCTGTATCCTTGAAGTTAAGGTAATTTATAGCGAGTGATGCGGCAGTTCCCGCACACATATCAGACGCAGGTGTATCTACTGTTGCAAAATATGCAGGTCTTGCAAAGTCAAGCAGAACCTTGGAGTTCTGAAGCTCCGGCGGATTCCAGTAGTTATGGTCATTATTACCTTCACCAACCTGATAACAGAATGCTATAACCTTTCCGTCTTCATCAAGGTATGTACCCTTCATATAAAAATCGTTGAACCAGTGAAGTATATCTTCTACGTGTTCCTGATTTCCTGTTTCTGCATAGGCATCTCTGAATTCATAATAGCCCCAACCTACAGTTGATGCTGCATATGAACCCGGAAGTCCGAATTTTACATGGTCTCCGGCATCGTGCATACCGCCGCCACAATCCATGTATCCGTCACCGTCTGGGTCAAGTATATCGCCATATTCATCGATAAATTCCTGTGAAAGATTTGTACCGAACTTTGCATCGGCGCCTTCAAGTGACATCGGTTTAAGTGGGATCATATAGTCTTCTGTGTGACAGTCACCTCTCCATTCGAGGTTCTTAAGTCCCGGCTTACCATTTTCATCGGTGTCATAGCCGCACTTGTTTGCATCATAAAAATAAAGCACGTACTGTAAACCTTTTGCAAAGTTTACTTCCACATCATCATAACTGAATGAATCCGGATCCGGGAAAACAATTTCATCAGGTGTTATCTCCGGAGGTGGCTCACCTGCATCAGCGCTTACACTGAAACTACTGATCAAGGAACTGCTGAGCATTGCAACACTTAACACTGCAGCTGTAAATCGCTTGATTCTCTTAAATCTTTTCATAATACACTACCTTTCCAAAACCTGTACAAAAAACGCACGAAAATATTAATCTAAAAATTGTGAATTTTGCACAAAAGAGTATATGTTTCCATATATATTATACTACCATACCTACCTATTTTCAATACTTTTAATGTTTTTCTCTTTCAAAAAAATTGCTGAATTTTTTAATTAAATTTTATTTAATTAACCTAAAATTAATTTTAATCAAGTATAAAACAGCTTTCGCAACAATTGCACAATTAAAAAAATCATGCACAACAATGACATCGATTCAATGTTGTGCATAATTAATGTATTATTATTATCTGTCAGACATTTTAAGGTAACCTTTTCTTTCCGCTACTGCCATATATGCCGGACGGATTATTTTATTTTTATTCAGAAGTTCTTCTATACGATGTGCAGACCAGCCTGATACACGAGCTATAGCAAAGATAGGAGTATACAATTCGGCAGGAAGACCAAGCATTCTGTAGATAAGTCCGCTGTAAAAGTCTATATTTGCACTTACACCCTTGTATATCTTTCTCTTTTCTCCGATAACTTCAGGAGCAAGTCTTTCAACGAGCTTGTAAAGTTCATATTCTTTCTCCATTCCCTTCTCTATCGAGAGATCCTTTACAAATTTTTTAAGCACTCTTGCTCTTGGGTCTGAAATAGAATAAACTGCATGACCCATACCATATATAAGGCCTGATTTGTCAAAGCCTCTTTTTTCAAGAAGTGAGATAAGGTATTCTCTTATTGCTTTTTCATCAGTAAAATCAGGAACATTTTTCATAAGGTCATCAAACATCTGAACTACTTTGATATTTGCGCCACCGTGCTTAGGTCCTTTGAGTGAACCAAGTGATGCTGCCATAGATGAATAGGTGTCTGTTCCTGATGATGAAACCACGTGTGTGGTAAAAGTAGAGTTATTACCGCCACCGTGTTCTGCATGAAGAACAAGTGCCAGGTCAAGTATCTTAGCTTCAAGTTCACTGTACTTTGAATCGGCTCTGAGCGTGTAAAGTATATTTTCAGCCGTTGAAAGTTCCGGTCTTGGCTTATGAATGACAAGA
Organism: Ruminococcus sp.; assembly: GCA_015066745.1. Lineage (GTDB taxonomy): Bacteria > Bacillota > Clostridia > Oscillospirales > Ruminococcaceae > HUN007. The sequence goes on from SVNW01000030.1 coordinate 5,455, forward strand.
CTGCCTCCGTTTTTGTAGTAGTTGTAAGAATGATATGCGTATACCGCAATTACAGGTAAGAGAGAAATAAGTTCAAGGCACTGTCTTAAAACATTTGGTATCGATGTGTCGTCTGCCATATCGTCATAGGCATATAGTGTAAGTACGCTTCTTGCAAGTATATTCATCATATCATTACTCGGTGACTTCATGATTATATCACGAACAAAATTTGTAGGGAGAGTTCTGTACTGTCCCAATATTTCACTGAAATCATCAAGTTCTTTTTTGTCCGGTAGCTTTCCGAAGAGCAAGAGATAAGTTGATTCTTCAAAACCAAATCTGTCTTCGCTTATAAATCCTTCTACCAGTTCTTCCATATCAAAACCCCTGTAGTAGAGCTTTCCGTCGCAAGGAACAGGATTTCCGTCTACTATTTTCTGTGAGCAGACTTCACTGATATCAGTAAGTCCTGCCAACACCCCTTTTCCGTTAAGATCACGAAGTCCCCGTTTCACATCATATTTTACGTATAGTTCCGGATCGATCCCGTAATTGTTAATACACTTCTCCGCCAGACTTTCAATTGCGGGAGTTACCTTTGAAAAATTATAATGTGACATTTGAAACACTTCCTTCATTTTTTAATATACTAATAATTATAACATATTTTAAGCATTAATCTTATTAACAAACTGTTAATTTTATCTTTTAATAAACTATTTTCATTGTATTTTTCACATTCATTACAAAAAAATCAGTTTTACTTGACTTTTACACTTTAAAGTGATATACTTTAAGACATAAAAGCTTTAAAGTGTAAAAATCAGATTATGAAAGGTTATGATCATCAATGAATATAGCAATAGCAGGACTCGGACTTATAGGAGGTTCTTTCTGCAAAGCACTCAGCAACCGTACAGACCACAATATCTGGGGATTTGACATAAATAGTGATGTTACAAAAAAAGCACTCTCTGAAAAATCTATAAGCAGAATACTTTCTCCGCAGGACTTCAGAGATGCTGATATATTACTTATATGCCTTCACCCTGAAATATCAATCAAATTTTTAAATGAAAATCTTAGCTTTTTTAAAGAAGGAACTATAATAGCAGACGTATGCGGTGTAAAAACCCGAATCGTAAACGAAATGTCACAGATGTGTCGCTCTCACAACCTCCGATATGTAGGTACTCACCCTATGGCAGGACGTGAATTTGGCGGATATGATCACTCTGTAGAAAATCTCTATGACAACAGAAGTTTTATAATAACACCTGTTGATGACACTGACACCGATGCTCTCGAAACAGTAAAATCTCTTGCAGTTTCTGTGGGATTTAGCAAAATAGTAACAGCCTCACCTGCCGAACACGATAAAACAATAGCATACACTTCCCAGCTTGCTCATATCGTTTCAAGCGCATATGTAAAAAGCCCCTCAATAGAAAATGAAGCGGGATTTACAGCCGGAAGTTTTCAGGATATGACACGTATAGCTACCGTAAACGAACATATGTGGACAGACCTTTTCATGCAAAACAGAGAGCCTCTGCTCGCAGAACTCGACACACTTATAAACAATCTCGGAAAATACAAAGAAGCGCTTAAAAATTCCGATGCAAATACAATGACAGAGCTTTTACGCGAAGGAAGACTTATAAAAGAAAAAGACCTTTCTACATATTCGCAGAAAGGAAGAGAATAAAGATATTTTCAGTGGGTGTAAAAAAGCACCCACTTTATTTATTTCAAATAATGTTTTTATACCCCTTATAACCCAAGATTTATGTCATAAAACGGTGCTGTCCAGTATTCCTTTGGCAGTATAATAACAGCAGGCGAAAGTTCAGGAACTGCAAGAACCGGAAAATGTGTTCCACACAGAACCTGATTTGGAATGTCTTTGCGGAAAACAATCAAAGAACAGAAATGTATATCAATATCATTAATTTCTTCATCAGGGTTTTCAGGATTTGTCATGCTTATTGTAAAATCAACAGCCGAACGGTCACGTTCATCTGTAATAATCCTTACCAATTCATGAAGATATTCAGGAACCTGATCTTCAGGCATACCTTTGTAATAAAATATCTCTTCACTCAGTTCCGTAAGAAATTCCGGATACTTCTCTGCAATAGGATGTGTTGAATACAAAAAATTTGCAGGGAGATCTATTTTATTACTTGCATCAAATAACAACTCATTTGCCTGTACAATAGACGCATAATAAACTTGTCCGTTTCGAAAAACAATATCCTTATCACGATATATTATATTAAGAGCATCTTTCCTGTTCAAACGCAACCACAAAGGCTTTGAAAGAGATTTTGAAGTGATGATATTTTCGTGATAATTAGCCCTCATTACATCGAGATGATTTTGATACGTATTCTCCGTTACATGATGATTCATTTTATCTTTTTTAAACAATGCCATATTTTCTCTCCTGATATTTTTTATATAAACATTTTTTCATATATGAGTTGACCATACATCAGACTTTAACATTAAAAACAGCTGCACCAACGAAATCAGTACAGCTGTTTTTATATTGAATGATAAAAGTAGGTATCGGTATCGTTCCCATATAACCCTCAACTAATACGAACATCGCCCCTAAGAAAACTTAGAGGCGATCAAGCAAGGTGGATAGTGGGATTCGAACCCACGGTCTTCAGGACCACAATCTGACGCGTTAACCAACTACGCTATACCCACCATAAAATGCACCTTGCTGGACTCGAACCAGCGGCTTACTGCTTAGAAGGCAGTTACTCTATCCAGCTGAGTTAAAGATGCAAAAAATTAGCTCCATTTACGGAGTTAATAAACTCAACATGATTTGTTGAAGCGGGTGATGGGAATCGAACCCACATAACCAGCTTGGAAGGCTGGAATTCTACCACTGAACTACACCCGCATTTGTTAGATTTTATTTTTTAGTGCCTGTTCCCTTTCGGCTTTATTATTCTAACATATCTAAATACAAATGTCAATAGTTTTTTTTAAATTTTTTTCGATTTTTTTTATTTTTTTCGAGTTACCACGTCAAACTCACGTAAATACGTTGTTTTACTCAAAAATTTTTTCAAAAAAATTTTCAGGTAAAAGTATATTTAATATACCCTTACCTGAATTATTACTTTAATTATTTAGAAAGGTCTATTGATGATGATATATTTACTGTTATTTCATCATTTTCCAGACTTACTACAAGATTATTTATCTGCATATCCGGATTTTCGATTATTGTATTTGCTATCTTGTCTTCGATATCGGTACGGATAACCTTTCTGATATCTCTTGCGCCAAATTTCTGATCATATGACTTGTCAGCAATTTTTTCAAGAACATTTTCATCGTATGTGAGAGTAATGCCCTTTTCTTCAAGAGGTTCTTTCATCTCATCTATCATAAGACCTGCTATCTTAGCATAAGAGTCTTTAGAAAGCGGATTAAATACAACTATTTCATCAATACGGCTGATAAATTCAGGACGAAGGAATTCTCTGAGACCCTTGAGCGCTCTTTCCTTGGAAACTTCCTCTACTGTCTTATTGAAACCTACACCCATTGATTTGTCTGTAGAACCTGCGTTTGAAGTCATAGCAATGATAGTGTTTTCAAAGTTTACTGTACGGCCCTGTGAATCATCAAGTTTTCCTTCATCAAGTATCTGAAGAAGTATATTCATTACATCAGGGTGAGCTTTTTCTATTTCATCAAAAAGTATTACAGAATACGGTTTTCTTCTTACCTTCTCTGTAAGCTGTCCTGCTTCATCGTAGCCTACGTATCCCGGAGGCGAACCTATGAGCTTGGATACAGCATGTTTCTCCATGTATTCGGTCATATCAAGGCGTATAAGCGGTTCTGTGGAGTCGAACATCTCCTGAGCAAGTACTTTTACAAGTTCAGTCTTACCTACACCTGTAGGACCTACAAATATAAATGATGCCGGTCTGCGACGTTTAGAAAGCTGTACACGTGTTCTCTTTATAGCCTTCGCCAAAATAGATACAGCTTCATCCTGACCGATTACCTTCTTCTTAAGGTTTTCTTCAAGTGCTGCGATCTTTCTGAATTCTGTTTCAGCTATCTTGTTCGCAGGTATTCCTGTCCATAGTTCTATTACCTTTGCAAGACTTGTTTCTGTTACCTGAACATTATTCTTTTCTTCTTCAAGCTTCTGCAGTTTTTCCTTTGTTCTTATGATTTCGCCCTTTACCATTGCAAGCTTTTCAAAGTCAGGTTCATCTGCATCTTCTATTTCCTGTTCGTTCTGCTCAAGCTCATCAAGTACTGCGCATACCTTATCATATTCAACAAGTACTTTGCTGTCTATAGCTGTACACGCACAGCTTTCATCAAGAAGATCTATAGCTTTATCAGGTAAAAATCTGTCGTTTATATATCTCTCTGAAAGAACTGCACACAATCTGATAAGACTGTCATTTATTTTTACACGATGGAATTCTTCATAGTGTTGCTTTATTCCTTTAAGTATTTCAACTGTTTCATCTATATTAGGCTCGTTTACCGATACAGGCTGGAAACGTCTTTCAAGTGCGCTGTCCTTTTCAATATATTTTCTGTATTCTGAAAAAGTAGTAGCACCTATCACCTGGACTTCGCCTCTTGAAAGAGCAGGCTTTAAGATATTTGCGGCATTCATTGAACCTTCTGAATCACCTGTACCTACAAGATTATGCACTTCGTCTACAAAAAGTATTATATTTTTCTCTGTTTTTACTTCGTCAACAAGTCCTTTTACACGGCTTTCAAACTGTCCTCTGAACTGTGTGCCTGCAACAAGAGCAGTAAGATCAAGAAGATATACTTTTTTATTTCTGAGATTGTAAGGAACATCACCCTGTTCTATTCTCTGTGCTATACCTTCAGCTATAGCCGTCTTACCTACACCGGGCTCACCTATAAGGCATGGATTGTTCTTTGTTCTTCTTGAAAGTATCTGAACAACTCTTGATATTTCCTTATCTCTTCCTATAATATTATCAATTTCTCCGTTTGCCGCTTTACGACTGAGGTTTGTACAGTAGTTTTCGAGGAACTTGAGTTTCTTTTCCTTTTTCTTTGGCTCATTTGAATTTTTCTTCTTATCAAAACCACCGAATAAAGAACCGAAGCCACCCATACCTCCATTGTTGTTTTCAGCATTTCTGTCATCTGTCGGATTTGTACTGTTTATCATTTCCTGAATAAATGGTGGCAGAAGTGTGCTGGAGCCTCCCGGTTCAAAAGCGTCACCGTCAACAAGTTCCATCATCTGTTCGGAGATCTGTTCCATATCTTCCTCTGAGATTCCAAGCTGATCCATATAATCCTTGACTTGTGGTATCTTCATTTCCTTGGCACACAGCATACAAAGTCCTTCATTTCTTTGTGTGTCACCTTGCATAGCCGTTATAAAAACTACAGCCGGTCTCTTTTTACATCTGTTGCATAAAATCATACGTTACCTCCAATTTTGGTGCTTACTTTTACAACCCTGTCAGCACTTTTTAATTTATTTATTTTTCACAATTTCATCTATATTATAAAAATATTTGAAAACTGCTGAGGACTGGATATTTTCCTCATTTATTATTTTACCGGAAACACCGGAATAAATAAACATTTTTAACATAACAGCTGCTATTGCACAAAATACCAGCCCTTTTACAAGACCCAGCACAAATCCGCCTGCCATATCTGCTTTTCCGGCAGCTTTAAGCGCTTCATTCTTGAATATTACAGCGTTAAGAACAAGCTGAACTACTACTGTGAGAATTATAGACATCAGAACTATCATAACTATTCTGATAAAATTTGTTACGATTTTTCCCGCAAAATTTTTCTCTATGTACTCAGCTGCAGCTTTTTCATCTGTATCAATAATATTTATAAGTTCAAATATATCTGTATTTTTCTTATTTCCAAGATTTTCGAAATATTTTCCGGCACAAGGCGGAAGTTCAACTGCAAGTTTTTCCTGAAGTTTTTCATTGATAATATTATAAAGCCCTTTTGATATTTCTTCTTTTGAAACAGTTACACCTGTTTCATTTTTTACAATATCAGCAAGTTTTTTATCCATATTTTCTTCATCTGACAAAACAGCATCAAGTTGTTTTTCTGTCATCTCAAAACCTATAGTCAGTTCTTCATAATACTTACGAACTTCACCTGCAACATCAAATTCAGAAAGAGCGTCCTCTGTCTTTGATACAACAGTATCCTGAAAATAATTTTCATATACACTGCCTGCAGTCATACCTGAAAAAACAAATGCTGCTACTATACAGATCATGTTCACTACAAACACAATAACGGGCTTTACAAAACCTTTTTTAGCACCAGCCACTGAAAAAAGAAGCAAAAGAACTATAAGAAATATATCAAAAATAACTGATTCCATAAAAATCCCCCTTATTTAAGTTTAAGCTCAAATTTTACCCTGTCAATGCTATTATAACCTATAAGCATGATATAATCATCTATACGATATATCTGTCTGTAAACTTCTGATATTTCTTTTGATTTCAGAAGTTTCCCACTGTAATCATATGCATCTACAGAACCTTCTGTCATTATATAAACTGCATTTTTTTCGGCATACATACATTTTACCGGCTCATTTAAAACTATGCTTATAACATCTTGGTCATAGCCGTTTATAAACATCATAGTGGTTTCTCTTTTTACTTCATTTTCACACACTATAGCCGCCTTATTCCCACTGTACGCAAAATCTGACAGTGTACCTGTATAACTCTGTGTAAAGTCACAATTTCCGTCAGCGTCATAATGAGCACATATTTCATCGCCAAAAATAAAAATACCATTATCATCAAGCATATATGAATCAACACAGCACACTTCCATTGTCTGACTTTCCCAGAGATCTTCGCTCTTTTTAAAGTCGATCATTCTGGTTTTTGAAACCAGACTTCCGTTCTGTGCATCAATATTTACTACAGCACAACCCGTACTTTCGGAATTAAACGCTATGTCTATTATTCTTTCTTTACAGCCTCTGAAATATATTTCTTCGCCTCCGGCATCATAAACAGAGAGTTCACATACATAACGGTCTGTAAGCGAAACAACTGCAACATACCCTTGATTGCTTATCTCGGCTGTGAGTATGGTTCCGCTTGCTTTTTTATTGTAAACGGTATCTCTTTTCCCTTCAACTCTGAAATAACTTCCGCCCTGTTCATAAATAAGAGCCTTATTCTCAACATTTTTCATAACAGAATTTGAATATGTATTTTCTCTGGTTTCTATTATTTTACCATCGCCTGAATAAATATAAAGCTTTGTGTCACTCAAAACGGCAAATCCTTCACCAAATCTGCACGTCTGATATCCTGTATTATTACTAACAGACAACGGAAAGTTTTCGCCCGTTATCTCGTCCTGCTTCATCAGAAGTATACTATCCGTACTTACCTTGGAAAGCCACCTGTCTCTTGATGCATAAAGTCCAAGAACAATTACGAACAGCGACGCAAGGCCGAGAAGTTTATGCATATCACGTCTTCTGTTTTTCTCTCTTTGTGATTTTGAAATATCTTTAACATCTGTTTGTGCCATTAACTACCTCCGGCAAATATCAATAAAAAACCCTGTTAAGATAAAGTCCGTGCGCCATTGCGGTTTTACCGGCACGTTCCCTGTCAGCAGAGCGTATTATCTCCGGTATCTCTTCAGGAGATATCCTGCCTTCATTTACATAGATAAGTGTTCCTACAATTATCCTAACCATATTATACAGAAAACCATCACCTTTTACAAGTACTTTTACCAAATCTTCATCTTTTTTTATATCAAGACTGTAAATAGTTCTTGTTGTATCGACTTTGTCGATATGGGTTGAACAAAAACTTCTGAAGTCATGTTTCCCTATAAGATGATCAGCGGCTTTCTGCATGAGTTCTATGTCCATACTCCTGCGATAATGGTACTGCAAATCTTCTGCAAAAGGATTTTTACTCTCATTGCAATGAATAAGATACATATACTCCTTTGCTTTGCATGAATATCTTGCATGAAAATCATCGTCAACATCTTCACATGACAAAAGCGAAATATCAGGCGGAAGATAACCGTTTACACCTCTGAGAAAATTTCTTGTCGGTATAGTCCTGTCGGTTTTGAGTGAAAAACAAAACTGATTTGCGTGCACACCGGCATCTGTACGTGAACAACCTGTTATCTGAGTTTTGGTATCAAGTACACGCGAAACACATTCTTCAACTATTTCCTGAACTGTAACAGCATTTTCCTGACGTTGAAATCCGTGATATGCTGTACCTCTGTATGCCATTATTACCTTTAAATTTCTCACAAATCATTACCATTCCTGTCTTATTTGTTTTTTTGCGAAAGACTACGCATCATTTCCTGAAGTTCATCAGCCGCACTACCCTTTGATTTACTGTTGCCAAGCATATTCATTACCATATTTACAGCTGCCTCTTTTTTAGCATCTTCAGGTTCTGATAACTTATTTTCTGTTATGACTTCCCTGTCTGACGTTTCCTGCTTTGCTATATTTTCTTCCAAACTCTGTGACTTAATATTTTCAGCTGTATTTTCACTTTCACGCTTTTTGCGTGCTGTTTCTTCGCAAAGAGCCTGAAGAAAAGCTTCTCTTGCACTTTCTTCTCTGTCAGTACTTTTAAGATTTTTATACAGCTTATATACTGCCGCCGCAATAACACACAGCAGTACTATCATCATAAGGGTCAGTAAACCTTTCATAAATATACCTCATTTCAAAATTACATTAGTCGCAATAACCGTTGCGAGAAAAACGAATGAAATAATAAGTGCCACATAATCATGTGGTTTCACAACACTTTGCCTTAACTTCGTCCTGCCCTCTCCGCCGTTATAACAACGGCACTCCATTGCAAGTGCCAGCTCCTCTGCTCTTCTGAATGCTGATACAAAAAGTGGTATCAGTATAGGTATTATCGCCCTTGCACGCTCAACAAGACTTCCTGTTTCAAAATCAGCACCTCTTGCTTTCTGTGCTGATATTATTTTATCGGTTTCTTCAATAAGAGTCGGTATAAATCTCAATGCTATAGTCATCATCATTGCAAGCTCATGCACAGGAAATTTTAATTTTTTCAGTGGTGACATAAGCCTTTCTATAGCATTTGTCAAAGCTATAGGAGATGTGGTATACGTAAGTATTGATGATCCTATAATAAGCGCTACTACTCTGATGAGCATAAAAGCGGCATTTTTTATACCGTCATCAGTTATTTTTATAAATCCGAGTCTGAAAATAACATCACCGTCATAGAAAAAAACATTTATCACTGCCGTAAATACCAGTATCGGAAGAACCGGTTTAAGACTTTTGGTCATTATTTTCGGTTTTATCTTTGTAAGAAGATATGACATGATCATAAATGTTACACCTATAAGCATTCCGGCAAATGTATCTGCAGCAAAAAGCATAACTATAAAGATAAGAGTAATTATTATCTTAAAGGAAGCATCAAGTCGGTGAATGATACTGTCACCGGGAAAATACTGCCCTATCGTAATATCTTTCAGCATATACGATCACCGCCTTTTTTACCGAGATACTCCAGTATCTTCTTTTTGGCGTATCCTACCGTATATATTTTTTTATCAAAACAGATACCGTCTTTTTCAAGTTGTGAAAACACTCTGGTTATCTGAGGAACATCAAGACCCATCTTTGCAATTTCATCAGCATATGAGAAAACTTTCTCTGTATAGTCATGGCAGTAAAGTTTCGCCTTGTTCATAACTATTATTTTCTCGGCATACTTTGCCATATCCTCCATACTGTGCGAAACTATGATAACAGTACAACCTGTATTTTCATTATACGATCTGATCAACTCAAATATATCATTTCTGCCTGCCGGATCAAGTCCTGCGGCAGGCTCATCAAGAACAAGCACTTCAGGTTTCATAGCCATTACGCCTGCTATCGCTACACGCCTTTTCTGACCGCCTGAAAGCTCAAAAGGAGAACTGTTAAGCATATCAGACGGAATTTTAAGAAGTTTTGCCGTCTCAATGACTCTTTCTTTTATTTCTTCATTCTGAAGTTTCATATTTTTCGGACCGAAGGCTATATCCTTATAAACAGTTTCCTCAAACATCTGATATTCGGGATACTGAAAAACCAGACCTATTTTAAAACGTATTCCGGGCATTGCTTTTTTATTTTTCCATATGTCCTGTCCGTCAAAAAATATTTTACCGGACGTAGGTCTGAGAAGTCCGTTAAAATGCTGGACAAGCGTTGACTTTCCCGAACCGGTATGACCTATCACACCTGTTACAGTCCCTTTTTCTATTTCAAGAGATACGTTGTCAACTGCCGTTTTTTCAAAAGGAGTTCCGGCTCCGTATATATAAGTAAGGTTTTCTGTTTTTAATATAGCCACTTTTAATCTTCCTTTAAAATTTTCTTTAAGGCTTCATAACATTCCTGCTCTGTAATTATACATGGATCAAGAGAAAGTCCGCTTCTGTTGAGTTCATGGATAAGTTCAGTTACCTGCGGTACATCAAGACCTGCTTTTTTTATAACAGATACATTTGAAAAAACTTTCTTTGGCACATCATCAAGTACGACTTTTCCTTCGTCCATCACGATAACACGATCTGCTTTTACAGCTTCGTCCATATAATGAGTAATAAGAACTATAGTAATGCCATGTTCCTTATTAAGTCGTCCGATTATACTCATAACTTCACGACGTCCTGCAGGGTCAAGCATTGCTGTAGGTTCATCAAGCACTATACAACGTGGTCTCATAGCAATAATTCCTGCTATTGCTATTCTCTGCTTTTGTCCTCCCGAAAGCATACCGGGTGAATGTTCACGATAGTCATACATATCTACCGCTTTTAAAGCCTCATCTACACGCTTTCGTATTTCTTCCGGAGGCACTCCCATATTTTCGAGGCCGAAAGCAACATCTTCCTCAACTACTGCCGCTACTATCTGATTGTCAGGATTCTGAAAAACCATGCCTATACTTTTTCGTATATCAAAAATATGTTCTTCATCTTTTGTGTCTGTACCATTTGAATAGACAACACCCTGACTTGGTATAAGAATAGCATTTGTATGTCTTGCAAAAGTTGATTTTCCTGAACCGTTACGTCCGAGAACCGCTACAAATTCTCCGCTTTTTATATCAATATCTATACCTTTTAGTATTTCCTTTACAGGTTTTTTGTCTTCTTCGGCTGAGCTGTAAGAAAATCTCACGCCCTGAGCAGATATAATATTTTTTTCTGACAAATTTTCTCTCTCCATTCACTTCACTATCTCTGCCAGATAGCTGTAGAACCGCATGGCAAAGGCATATTACTGCTTTTTACAGGCAAGCCTATCTCATCTGAAGAAACTTTTCCGCCAAATTTTTTTGCTATAACACTGTCAAGAATATATGCCATAACTGAAGGTGAAAGCCCTGTAGTATAACTGTTGAGCAGGAAGAAAACAGGTTCATCACTTAAAACCTGAGAACACAGCTCAACAAGATTGTAAATGCAGTCTTCAAGTTTCCAGACTTCACCGCCTGCACCTCTTCCGTATGACGGAGGATCCATAACTATACCATCATATTTTCTTCCACGTCTGATCTCACGCTGTACAAATTTTTCGCAGTCATCTACTATCCAGCGTATAGGCTTTTCTTCAAGTGAAGAAAGCACAGCATTTTCCCTTGCCCATGCTACCATTCCTTTTGATGAATCGACATGACACACTGATGCACCTGCCTGAGCACAGGCAAGAGTAGCTCCGCCTGTATACGCAAACAGATTGAGCACACTTACTTCTCTGCCTGCAGACCTTATCTTATCCTGCATAAAATCCCAGTTCACTGCCTGTTCAGGAAAAAGTCCTGTGTGTTTAAAACCAGTCGGCTTTATCTTAAATTTAAGTTCGCCATACGACATTTCCCATGCTCTCTGAGATTTGTTGTTTTTATAATCCCAGCTTCCGCCACCGCTCGATGAACGGTGATAATGAGCATCTGCTGAATTCCACAGTGCCTCATTTTTCGGGGTTTTCCATATTATCTGCGGATCGGGGCGTATAAGTCTTACTCCGTTCCAGCTTTCCAGTTTTTCTTCAGTAGAAGTATCCAGTATAGTATACTCTTTCCAATTATCTGCAACTCTCAAGGTTCATTTCTCCAGTCAATATTTTTTTATGCTATTCAACACCGGCCACCGCAAGTTTTGAACCGGTATGTTCCTTGATCTTATCTGATATTTCCATAGCGCATTCGTTTATAGTTTCAAAACTCTTTCCTTCAACCATTACACGAATAAGCGGTTCAGCACCCACTTCACGTACAAAAATACGCCCGTCATCACCAAGACCATACTGTTTTTTTTCTATAAGATCGGTTATATCCGAATTATTTTTCCAAAGTTCCTTATATTCAGGTCGGATACTTACATTTATCATTACCTGCGGATATTTTTCCATCGCTGACGCAAGACCCGACAGTTTCTTACCTGAATTTTTTAAGGCACTTAATAATCTGAGCCCTGTAAGAAGTCCGTCACAGGTAGTAGATACATCAGAAAATATTATGCGTCCATTCTGTTCTCCACCCATCATATATCCGCCATCGAGAAGTTTTTCCACTATGCTTCTCTCTCCCGGTTTTGAAGTTGACACTCTTATGTTGTTCATACTTGCAAAATGTCTGAAACCGAGATTTGACAGATCGGTTATTACTACAGTATCCTTTTTTAGTCTTACTTCTCTTTTGTAGTAAAGAGAAAGTATCGCCATTATCTGATCGCCGTCTATTATATCACCATTTTCATCAACAGCAAGACAGCGTGATGCATCTCCGTCAAATACAAGACCTATATCTGCACGTTTGGAACGTACAAACTTTGCAAGAAGTCCTGTATATCCGACTCCGCATCTGTCGTTTATATTTTTTCCGTCAGGTGTGTTATTTACCATAAAACATCTTGCGCCAAGTGCAGAATACAGTTTTTCAGCACTCTGTGACGCACAGCCGTTTGCACAGTCTATAACCACACGCAGACCTGTAAGATCAAATTTTTCAAGTTTGATAAGATATCTGAGATAATCCCATTCGGCATCTTTATAAATAACTGCATAACCTACTGAATCGTGCGACATTATTCTTATTGTTTCAGGTTCACACAAAACAGCTGTTTCTATTTCATCTTCAACATCTTCGGATATACGATATCCTGCTGATGAAAAGATTTTCAGACCATTAAGTTCAAATCCGCCATGAGAACATGATATCATTATCCCGGCATCTGCTCCTGTCCTTGTAACAAGATATGCTACTGCCGCAACCGGAATCACCCCAAGTCTTCTGACATCTGCACCGGCAGAACATATTCCGGCTATAAGTGCATTTTCAAGTATATTTGATGACAATCTTGTATCCTTTCCGACAAGTATCGTCACCTTATGCTGTAACCTTCTCATAAGTGACAGAACCAGTGCTCTCCCTGTCTGCATAACAAGTTCACAAGTCACTTCTGTTACAGCGATCCCCGTTATCCCTTCTGCGCCAAACAATTTATCCATTTGCAGTATTCGTCCTTTCATTAAACGACTAGAATGACAATTGTTTCTGATCTCCTGTTTCCCCGCCATACTTTATGCCCAGATGTTCATAGGCAAGTTTTGTTGCACATCTTCCCCTCGGAGTTCTTGCAAGAAAACCAAGTTGCATGAGAAAAGGTTCACACACATCTTCAAGTGTGATAGCTTCTTCACCAATAGCGGAAGCCAGCGTTTCAAGTCCTACCGGACCTCCGTTATATCCGTTTATTATCATTTTAAGCATTCGCTTGTCAAGTGTATCAAGTCCGAGCGCATCTATCTCAAGACGGTCAAGAGCCAGAGAAGCTATATCTCCTGTTATTACGCCGTTTCCTATTACATCTGCAAAGTCACGAACTCTTTTGAGCAGTCTGTTTGCTATACGAGGAGTTCCTCTTGCCCTGCCTGCGATCTGAGCGGCTCCGTCAACATCACAAGGTATTCCGAGTATCATACTGCTCCTTCTTATTATGTCGCAGAGCTGTTCCTGATTGTACAATTCAAGACGAAGCACAACTCCGAATCTGTCCCTTAGAGGCGGCGTAAGCTGTCCGGCTCTTGTAGTAGCCCCGACAAGCGTAAACTTTGGTAAGTCAATACGTATCGAACGTGCTGACGGTCCTTTTCCTATCATTATATCAAGTACATTGTCCTCAAGAGCAGGGTACAGAATTTCTTCTATCGACCTTGAAAGACGATGTATCTCATCAATAAAAAGCACATCATTTTCAGCAAGATTTGTAAGAAGTGCCGCAAGATCACCGGGTTTTTCTATTGCAGGACCTGACGTAATGCGGAGATTTGAACCCATTTCATGAGCTATGATATTTGAAAGCGTTGTCTTTCCAAGTCCCGGAGGACCGTAAAGCAAAACATGGTCAAGCGGTTCGCTTCTTCTCTTTGCTGCTTCTATATATATTGCAAGATTTTCTTTTACTTTATCCTGACCGATATACTCGGCAAGACATTTCGGACGCAATGAAACTTCGATATCATTGTCTTCACCTGTAACTTCAGGCGCTACAACTCTGTTGTCAAATTTTATATCACTTGTTTCTATCAAAAAAACACCCCCGAAAAAATCTGATTATTTATTCATTTTCTGCGCCATTGCTTTAAGTGTCAGCTTTATAAGCTCAGCTGACGGTAATGACGAATCAAGCTTTGCCATAACAGGTGCTATCTCAGACTGGGTATATCCGAGTACGAGCAACGCTGAAAATGCCTCGCTGACAGATGATTCTTCCGATACAAATGCACCGATATTTCCCTGTGCATCAGCGATATTTATATTCTCTTTTACTATCTTATCTTTAAGTTCAAGTACTATGCGCTGTGCGGTCTTTGCACCTATTCCCTTTGTACGTGTAAGGGTCTTGCTGTCCTCAGACGCTACAAGCAGTGCAAATTTTTCAGGTGTCACATCTGATAAAATCGACAAAGCGGCTTTAGGGCCGACTCCCGACACTGAAATAAGCATTTTAAAACAATTAAGCTCCTGCTGTGACGCAAATCCAAAAAGTTCTATATTATCCTCTCTTACATGAAGATAGGTATAAAGCATTACATCATTTCCTACCGCCTGCAACTGAGACAGTGTTGACAGCGTAGTACGGCAGGCATATCCGACACCGCCACACTCGACAACTGCAAGTTCGGTATCCTTTACCATAAGTTTTCCTCTTATGCTATATATCATATTTTAACCTCTTTTCCATACCATTTGTACAATGTCCATGACATATTGCTATTGCCAGTGCATCGGCTGTGTCATCGGGTTTTGGAACATCGTGAAGTTTTAAGATTCTCTTTGTCATATCCATGACCTGTTTTTTCTCCGCTTTTCCGTAACCTACAACTGATTGTTTTACCTGTAGCGGTGTATATTCGTATACCGGAAGATTTTTTCTTGCCGCCGCAAGATTTATAACACCTCTTGCCTGCGCAACATCAATGGCGGTTTTCTGATTTGTAGTAAAATAAAGTCTTTCTATCGCCATACAATCCGGTTTATATTTTTCTATAATATATTCCATGTCATCAAAAATACTTTTTAATCTTTCATTAAAGTCAGTATGTGCCTCTGTAAAGATAGCACCATACTCAACAGGGGTAAAAATCTGCCTGTTATAGTCAAGTACACCAAAACCAACTATCGCATACCCCGGGTCTATCCCAAGTATTCTCAAATCAAGCACCTCTGTTGTAATTTATATTTGTCTGCCTATAAGTATAGACAATATATTATACCATATAATTTGATTTTTTTCAACGAATATGAGATATTATTTTTTTGAGGATAGATACAAATTAATTTTCAAAGTAAATGCACCTTGGAAATAAATACTTGTTGCATTTGCTCTGAGAATCAAATTTCAGATTGTAAAAAATAAATGGGTTACCCAAATTTGAAATGTAACCCATTATTTTTTACTTTATATCTATATTTTTTAAAGTGAACATACCTTAAAATTATATTTTTATTTTATTCAAAAGTTCTCCCGAATCACCGTCAAATACGAAAATATATTCTCCGCATTGTTCAAAAGTGTATGTACCGCCTTTCTTTATTTCATCTGCAGGCATTTTTTCTGTTACGCTCCAGTCGTCCATGTTATGAACGACATAACTTTCTTTGTAAAACGTTATAGCTTTATCTAAATCAGCATAAAGTATTCTCTCATATTTTTTTGAATCAAATCTTTTTTCTACTGACATATTTTCTTTATTTATTACCTCTATGCAATCGGAGATATGGTATTTTTGCCATGACATTTCACCAAGAGGATGAGCTTTATTACTTGTTCCGATATATACAAGCTTATCATCACCAAATTCTTTCATTTCTATTGGTTGATAATATTTCGGCAAATCTAATGTTTCGATATAGGATTTATTTGAATAATCAAACTTTTCATAAAAAGTACTGCTGGAATTAAAAGAAGATGAAATATATCCGATACAAGATTCTGCCGGCCAGAAATAACGACCACTTTTACCACGAAAACTAAAACTTTTGTTCTCATTGAAAACAAAAATACTTAATGGACCCGATGTTTCCTTACATATATTCAATTCTGTATCATCAACTCTAATAATCTCCATATCATTTTGTTCTTTTATTTCAAGATTATCAAGCAAAGAATAGCTGTCACAATCAAAAACCATGATATCATTTTTAGTATCTATACATACCATATAATTATCAAATATTGAAAATGCCTGAATATCATAATCAAAATCCATTTTCGATAATAATGATAGATCATCTGAATATTTTAAAATTTCATCTTTATCATATACATACAACAAATCATCCGTTGCAGATATTAATATATCTTCTGACTTCTGTGTCAAAACCTGTTGTTTATCCTGATTAAAGACAGCCGAACCATATGTATAATAATAATTATCATTAAGATGTGCAACATGATTTCCCGAATCAACAATTTTGAAGTTTACATTCATAGATGTATTGGGTACTAACTTACTGTATATCCTTCCTAATACAGGTACATACAACATCACAAACAATATTACCAATAAATTAACAGCTCTCTTGGTCATGTAAATCCCTCCTTATTTTGTCGTATCCCATATCAAAAACTTGTTCAAATTTTACTAAAATAATTATATACTACAGTGATTATTGTGTCAATTACAATATATAATATTTAATTTAAAAATCCAGATTGTAAAAAATAAATGGGTTACAAAAACAAAATGTAACCCATTATTCATTTTATATTCATATATTTGAAATCGTCAAAAACAAAATGAAATTTCTAAATATCTTCTTCATAACTCTCCCTTTCTCACTTTCATTATAATAAAAAACAGTTTTCAGCAAGTGTCATACGATATTTGCTGAAAACTGTTCTGATATTGTTATTACATAACGTCTGAATTTTCCTGACTTTTCTTGAATGCTTTCTTGTATTCGTACATTCTTTCATCTGCCTCATTTATCATAACATCGACTTCTTCTACATTTGCCGGTTTACCACAGCTTGCACCAAAACTTGCTGTTACACGATACGGTTTTCCTGAAGAGAAGTTGTACTTTTCAAGTGCTTCCTTTATTAATTCCGTTTTATTCTCTATTTCGCGGCTTGCGTCTTCTGCACAGCCTATTATGATAAATTCATCACCGCCCATACGGACACATACACAGTTTTCTGTACAAACAGTAGATATAGTACGTGCAAGTACATTTATAGCAGCATCTCCCGCATCGTGACCATAAACATCATTTATCAGTTTCAAACGATTCATATCAACAAATTCAACATAAAGTTCATTATCTTTCATACGTGAATATTCAAGTTGTTTTCTGACATGAGTTTTAAGGCTGTTTCTGTTGTACAGTCCTGTCATAACGTCATGTGTGGACATTATATACAGAAGCTCTCTTACTCGTATCATTTCAAGAGCATTGTTGACATATCTGCTCCATAACTGATAGATAAAGTTTATTTTTGCATTTTCAGACGGACAGCGCAGAACTGAATAACCTATTCTTCTTCCGTTGAAATGGACCGGTGTAAAATAGTACACTGCCGGTATATTTCTCTGCGGTTCAAAAATTTTTGGAAGCATCTGAGAAGAATCAAAAAATGTATTTATATACGGATCTATATCGCCCTGTTCTCTCCACTCATGAAAAAGTTCGGGAATACAACGGTAAACACTTATTTTTACCTTTTCGGTGTATCCGCATTCATTTCCATAATATGAGTCATCGTTTTCTTCTACAGACTCCCATTTGTCACAGGTACACAGAAAATATTCCTGACAATTATCAACCAGATATGCGTGTTTTAGGATTTTGTCATAACACTCACCAAGGTCTGACAATTCTGTAAGGGTTTCTGCCATATAACTCATCAGAAACTTCTGCATATCGATTTCCTGACTCGAATAAGGTGCGATATATCCATAGTCTGACTTTTCTCTCCTGCCTGCATTTGTAACACGACAACCGCAGGACATTCCGCAGACAAGTTTGCCTGCAAAACTTCTTGTATATTTAAGTTCTTTTTTGTATATTTTCTCATAAAGTCTTACTACTGCATATTCTCCTGTTTCATCTATCGGAGGAACATATGATGTAAGAGTTATTTCACTTGCTTTTGACTCTATAACGCTATCATATCCTGTAACTATAAAATCTTCAGGAACACGATAGCCTCTTCTGACAGCTTCATTTATAAATCCAAGTGCAATATAATCACTTGCGGCAATGACTGCTTCAGGTTTTTCTATCTCACCATCTGCCATACGTCCGGCTATACGTTCACCAAATGTGTACCAGAACTCACCATAAAAAATATTTTTTTCTTCAACCTTTATATTATGAGCTTTGAGCGACTTTACAAATCCTCTGTATCTCATATCCGAAGTAACGGTATCCTTTTCACCGGCAAGAAGATAGATTTTTTTACAGTTATGAACTTCTATAACATGGTCGGTGATACCTTTGAAAGATACCTCATCATCAGTTGACAGATGTTCATAATCTCCCATTGATTCGTCAATCGTAACAACAGGACAATGACATTTTTCCTTCATAAGCTTTTCTATCTGCTCATAAAGAATATTGTCAGAGTGATATTTAAAAGACAGTGTAAGCAATATAACACCATCAAGCATATCAAAATTTATTAAATTATAAATATTTGCCTCACCTTTGAGGTAGACAATATTTGGGTGTGTAGCTTTTACAAAAGTTGTAAAAACCAACACGTCAAAATTCAGTTCAGACGCTTTTCTGAAAATTCCTTCCAGAACTGTTGACTGATATATATTTTCAGGATCGGTCGTTATAACCCCTATTGTTTTACGACATTTCATATCCATAAACCAACAGCCCCCTTTTTATAAAATACTAAATAATCCCTTATTTTCCTCAAACTTATACACATAACAAACTCAGCTAACCATAAAACATTATAAATAGTTATCTTATTATAACATGATTTTATCTTTATTTCAACTAAAATCTGAATTTTATAGCTTTTACATTTTTCGAAATTTGTGTTTAAAAAAATTATATAAACATAGTAAGATAATGCGGAAGTGTTATTTTCGGAGTGCTTTCGCCTATATTTCCGGAAATCAGTTTGTAAGCGACAGACGGGGCATATTTTTCCACAAAAAGATTAAGGGACTTTGTTGCTGTATTCCCTGCTTTTACTTCAATAGGTACAACTTCTCCGTCTTTTTCTATTATAAATTCCAGCTCTGAATTATCATCCGGTTTATAATAATGGAGCGTGTATCCATTTTTCACAAGTGTTTCAGCTACAAAATTTTCATATATTCCGCCCTTAGCGTACCCCTTTAATGTTCCATTTAACAATGCCTGTTTTGTTGCAAATCCAAACAATGCAAGCAACAATCCGGTATCGTTCATATATAATTTAAAATCTCTTTCTTTTTCATATGCATTAAGCGGAAGGTATGGAGTAACAACATTGTAACAAATATGTACCATATTTGCATCGCATAGCCACTGAATGCTGTCGCCAAATTTCCTTGATGTAGCCTTTGACTCTACTTCAGAATACTTAAACTTTTTATTTTCCTTTGCAAGTTGTCTTGGAATACTGTCATAACATTTCCTTACTTTGACTTTTTCTGTACCTTTGGCATGCTGTGATATATCATCTGCATATGACGCTAATATTTTGTCCTGAATTTCCTGTACTCTGCCAAAATGTTTGTTTTTTACAAAATCAGCAACAACCTCAGGCATTCCACCGACTACAAGATACTCTTGAAGTATAGAATTAAACTTGGTATTTATTTCAGCCGGAATTTTTTCCTTTGAAATATAAAATTCTTTTAAATATTCTATTGTATCACTATCATAACCATATGCCCACAAAAATTCCTCAAAATCAAGAGAATACATCATTAATTGTTTTTCGTAACCTACCGGAACAGATTCAACTTCTTTTACTTCATCATCATCATCTTTACCATATGCCAGTCCCAGAAGAGAACCTGACGCTATGACATCATACCTTCCATCTTCTGCAAGAAATTTAAGTGCCGTTCTTGCGTCAGAACATTTCTGTATCTCATCAAGAAAAATCAATGTCTTTCCTTTAATAAATTTTATTCCCGGAATATTAGCCGTCATTCTCTTATATATTTCATCTGCTGACTTATCACCTTCAAAGATAACTTTCAGACTTCCCTGCATATGAAAATTTATTTCTATAAAACTTTCATACTCTGCTCTGCCAAATTCTCTTACAAGATATGTTTTACCAACCTGCCTTGCACCTTTTATCACTAAACACTCTGTACGTCTAGAATTTTTCCACTCAATCAGCTTGCTGTATATTTTTCTTTTAAGCATACGCATTTCCTCACTTTCCACTAATAATTCTATCATATTTTTCAGATACAATCAAGCGATATGCATATTTTCGGATATTTAAAAATCGAATTTATGCATATTTTCGGGTAGTGTAAAATCAGATTTATGCATATTTTCGGGTATTATAAAATCAGATTTATGCATATTTTCGGGTATTTTGAAATTCAAATTGAAAAAATAAAACTTTTATGATATTATAAAATATATTTTTTTAAAATTTTTTCTATTTTTATGTCCACTTTTCAAAACTTCATACGACTATATTAATGAAGTGCTTCAAAATACATACTAAGGGAGGGATCACATGATTTCCGATAAAGAAATAATACAGGCTTTCAATATTTCCGATAACGAAGGCTATAAAAAATTAATAGACGCTTACGGAAATTATGTTTATACTATAATCACAAGCAAAGTAAACACTCTTGCCTGCGAACAAGACAAAGAAGAATGCATCGCAGATATTTTTATAGAAACTGTAAAGGAATGCAAATCGCACAATTTCACCATGGATTCATTAAAAGCAATCATTACCGTTATCGCCAAAAGAAGAGCTACCGATCTTTTCAGAAAACTTTACAGAAAAGATATACATAACGAAAATATCGACGACTACTCTTTGGAACTTGCTGATTATGATACTCCCGAAAATATTTCCGAAAACAAATCAAAGAAAGAAAAACTATGGAACGAAGTATTCAAACTCGGAAAACCCGATTCGGATATCATTGTTCTCCAGTTCTTCTACGGAAAAACAGCTAAGGAAATTGCAAATCTTCTGAAAATGACAACAGCATCTGTCAACAAACGAAGTTTAAGAGCCAGAGAAAAACTAAAGAAAATTCTTATAGGAGCGGAGGTAGTTTAGTATGAAAGATAAAGATACAATTGAAAAAATTCTTACTGACAACACCAATCTTGATATGGAAACTCTTGGAAAAATAAATGACACCTGTTGTGCTCTTTCAGATAAGCAAAAAGACAGAATACTCGATATTATAAATCAGAAAACCATTAATAAAGAACAAACCAAAGACATCATAAATACTACAGAATCAAAAGATTCAGTAAAAATCATTACTTACAGGAGAAATCATATGAAACTAATTATATCAGCAGTAGCTTGCATTTGCCTTTTAGTAGGCACAGGACTTTTTGGAAAACTTTCAGATAACAACATCACACAGAATAAAAACCCAAAAGAAACATCAAACACTTCTGCATCTACAACAACTATAACAGACACTACTTCAAAATATGTTACTACAACCAAACCTGAACCAACCGTTACAACACCTTCTGCTTCAACTCTTCCACCGGTAACTGTAATCGAAACTGTTTTGGAGACGACCACAACAACTCCTGTTGTTATAACTACTACTGCACCTGCAACTACTACTGCACCACCGGAAACAACTGTTAGTGAAACATCTACTACATCTCAGAGTACAGAAAATGATAACTCAGAACAATTATTAAACTTAAAGGACTATTATCTTTCAAACAAAAGTATATATAGGACTAAATTGGAATCAGATATTGATAACAGCGAATTAAACGACGACCAAAAAACTTTGTTATCTAATATAAATTGTTTTCACAAAATGTGTGATTATATTTCAGATGAAGTAATGCCATCAATTCCAAAAGAACTTAAAACAGATTCGAGTTCTTTTGGCTATACCAGAATAAGTTATGAAAGTTTCTTGGATTTTATTCATCTTTTCTTTGACGAAAATGCAATATATGATGATATAAGTATAAATGAATATCTGAATAATATATGTAAAAATGATAACGGTGAACTCGTTTTGCTTTTCCATTCTCCACATATAGAACGTGGAGATGTCAAAGACGTATTAATTGAGGAATCCACTGACTCATATATAAAGTTTCATTTTTTAGTCGAAGATGATTACTGTTATACAGATTCTATTTCTCTTCCACAGAGTTATTCTGATAAATATCCTGATAAAAATGTTGCTATACAAAAATATATAGAAGACACTCACCAAATAGTACTTGAAAAAGTAACTATAACAGACAATGATGTCATTTTATGTACTTATAAAGTAACTGAAGAAATGACCAAAACATCTGACGGCTGGAGATTCAGCAATTACAAACCATGGCAAACATTAGGCTGTTTTCATAGCAATTAACACATCTCTCAAACCGTCATATTAAATTTTGCCTTCTTAACACCAAAACACCGCTTATTTACCTTACAATCAGTAAATAAACGGTGTTTTTTTAACTTCAATAATAATTTTAGATTATCTGCTTTGGCATATACGTCGCAGCGATTATGGAAACATTGTCACGACAACCTTTTTTGAGTGAACGTTTTACCAGTTCGGTAAGTCTTTTTGTCATACACATCGGCATAGAAAGTATTTCTTCTATTTCCGACTTTATTACATAGTCAGAAAGTCCGTCACTGCATACAAGATAAACATCTCCGCTCTCAGCTTTGTCGTTTATCATACTTACATCAATAGTAGGCTTCGCCGAATTATTTCCAAGAACAGGCATAATAATATTACGATGAATATGTTTTCTCTTCTCTTCGTAAGTTATCTTACCCTGCTCATAAAGCATCTGTACAAGCGACTGGTCCTTTGAAAGCTGTTTTAATTCCGAATCTCTGAACCTGTAGAGTCTGGAATCTCCGACATTTATGCAGTACATCTGCTTTTTTTCATCTACTGCAAATCCGCAAAGCGTAGTCTGCATATTAGATGAATTTTTATGAAACATCCCATAATGCTTGAGCTGTTTGTGTATCTTCATTATAGCTTGCTGAAAATTGAACTCACTGCTGAATTCCTGTTTTGCCAGTTCTGCAAGACACATTTTTGATGCTATATCTCCGGAATTTTCTCCTGAAACTCCGTCACACACTGCCGCAATAAACGGCTTATCTATCCTGAGCTCCATTTTTCCTTCTGTAAGAACCGTATTATTAAGAAGAATAGCATCTTCATTTCTTGGCTTTATGCCTTTTTCAGTTATTCCGCAACAATAAAACATAAAAGTTATCCTTTCTGCTGCAAATTTATCTTTTTTGTCTTCTGTTACAGCATTTCTCTATAGTTACCTAAAAATCTGAAATCGCTTAACTCATTTTTCAATTCAACAAGAAGTGCATTTACTTTTTCATCTTTTACAGTACCCTCAAAGTCGAGATAAAATGTTACGTCAAAATTCCCCTTGTGCAAAGGACGGCTTTCTATTTTAAGAAGGTTAAGACCTGCTACACGGAACTTTGTAAGCATTCTGTACAAGCTACCTTCCTGATGTGAAAGCGACATAAGCACTGATACTCTGTTCGGGTCATTATCTATCATGCAATTTTTTGATATACATATAAATCTTGTAAAGTTAGCCTGCTCATCTGAAATATTTCTGTCAAGAATATTCATTTTATAAATCTCCGCACAACGTTCAGAACAAATAGCGGCTATTTTTCTGTCGCTCTTTGCAACATGACGTGCAGATGTTGCTGTACTTGCGTAATGAACAGCTTTAAGATTATTTTTATGGATAAATTCTGAACACTGTAACAATGCCTGTGGGTGCGAATATACAGCTTCTATCTCATTTATACTCTTTGCCTTTACTGACGCTATACAATGTTTTATGCTTACTCTCACCATCTGATTTATATAAACATTATACTTTTTCATAAGATCATATGTCTGAGAAATAGAACCTGTACTTGAATTCTGAACAGGTACTACGCCAAAATCAAGTTCTCCGTTTTCAACTGCTCTGAAAACATCTTCAAACTCATGATAAAAACCTAATTTCACATCTTTTCCAAATATTTTTCTTGTTGCTTCTTCAGAATTTGAACCCTTTACTCCATAACAACCTATCTTACTCTGTGCACCTACATGAAATCTGTCATGATCAAGAAATTTTTTGTTTTTATTTATCTCACACTGCTGGATACTTTTACTTATATCCATAATATTTGAAAACAATACGGCTGCACCATCTCTGAATCTGTCCTCAGCCTTTTCCTTTATATTATTGATAACTTCCGCTTCTCTTCCTGTCTGAAGCACATTTACGTTATTTTTCTTCTTATACTCTGCTACCTGAATACAAAGTTCCATTCTTTTCTGAAACATATCAAGTATCTGTTCATCAATAATATCGATCTGATCTCTGAGTGCTTTTAAATCCATCTAAAATTACATATCCTTTCCATTTAAAACATCTTCCATAATAATATTATATATAATCGCATTCAAAAAAACAATAGAACTGCGAGTGAATTAACATTTATTCCAAATAAAAATTATTTTTATATACAACTTACACAAAAATATGCTGTACACTAACACCTTATACAGCATTGTTGCACAGCATATGTCATTATTTTAATCAAGCTTCTTCTTTTCAGAATCAAGCAATTTTATAAGATCATCAATAGAATCGGCATCAAGCTTTTTAGTTACACGTTTTGCTGTTTTCTTTACCTTTGGTTTCTCAGGAGCCACTGTCGGTACTTCAACTTTTTCAGGTTTTACTTCCGGAGTCGAAACAGGAACGGCAACCGGAATCGGTGTTTCATGTGTAAATATCGGTGGTTCTTCAAACTTCAATTCCTTCTTTGGCTTGCTTTCCGTTATCGGCGGTTCAGCAGGAGTGCTTACTGCCGGTTCCTGTCTGTATACAGGATGTGCTTCCGGCTGTGAATATTCTGCTAAAACAACATTTTGTATAACACGTGTCTTTTCAAGATTTTCCGCTTCATCTTTATTTACATTTTCATCTTTTTCGTTTGTTGCCTGACTATGAAGTGCTTTCTTTATTTCTATAGCTTTTTTGTTTATCTCGTTTTCAAAGTCTTCTCTGAACTGTTCGTTTTTAGCTTCAGGAATAGGAATAGGTGTAGATTCTATCTTTTCGAGAAGTTCAGGTGATGTAACATCATAAGTTTTTTCTTCAGTTTTCTTTGGAGCTGACTTCTTCTTCTCGTTTATTCTCTTTTCTTCCTTCTGTGCTTTTCTAAGCTCTTCAGCAAGAATCTCAGCTTCGAGCAGGTCATCATCATATCTGGAACGATTTCTCTTTATACCTGATACTGAAAGCAGGATAAGGAGGAATGATGGTATTGCCATACATGTTACTACACCTGGAATACCTCGCATGAAAGCTATAAGATCGCCTATCATAGCATTCTGGTTTAGTACTGTTGCTATGTATTTTGTCTGAGGAATAACATGATTTATAGTAGAATTTTCCTTACTTCCGCTTACTTTGTATGAAATTGAACCGTTTTCGTTCTGTATTATTTCATTAAGAGCGAGTACTGTTTTATAACCACTTCCGATACTGCATATTATGTAGAGATTTGTCTGCGGTTCTTTGGTGTGATCTGCAATTACCAGTGAACCCTTTTCAATATTTCCGAGTTCGTTACTGTTGTTTATAAAGAAACTGTAGTGATAGTCCATAAAATCTATCTTTGCCACAGCGTCCTCTCTGTAGAACAAAATATTAACAGTTACTGACATTACCAGAATCATTGCAAGAATAAGTGTGATAAGACCTCTGATTATCGAACCAAGGATCTCACCGATAGTTCTCTTTCTCTTCTTCATAATTAACCCTCTTTTCACTTTTCACTATTTTTTATTAACGTCTTTATTATACCTGAATATGAAACATTTTCTTATATGAAAACGTATATTATTAATTATAACATATTTATTTTCAAATTACAATTTCAAAATAAAGATTTTCTGAAAATATATTAAAAAATTTAATTTTTTTGTATAAGACTTGACGTTTAAAAAAAATTATGCTAAAATTATTAATATGATTATTTATATATGCTAGTGTAGCACAGTTGGTAGTGCAGCTCATTCGTAATGAGCAGGTCGCGTGTTCGAGTCACGTCACTAGCTTGAGAGCAAAACGTCTGAAATTATGCAAACAACATAATTCAGTCGTTTTCTTTGTTTTACGGATAAAGAAAACATAATTTGAATACAGAAAGGATCAATTATGGGTAAGATGCTTGTATATCATGGCAGTTATACCGAGGTGCAAAAACCTGAGATAAGAGCCGGCAAAAACACAAAAGATTTTGGCGTTGGATTTTACTGTACAATAATAAAAGAACAGGCTATGCGATGGGCAAAGAGATTCAACACACCTACTATCAGTATTTACTCATTACTCATTGATGAAAAACTTGATATACTTGAGTTCAAGGAAATGACTGATGAATGGCTGGATTTTATAATAGACTGCCGAAGCGGAAAGCCTCATAAGCATGATATCGTTATAGGTGCAATGGCTGATGATCAGATATATAATTTTATTTCTGATTATATAGATGGTATCATAACCAGAGAACAATTCTGGGTTCTTGCCAAATTTAAATATCCAACACATCAAATAACTTTTTGCTCGGATAAAGCACTTAAATGTCTTACATTTTTCAAATCGGAGGAAATAAAAGAATGAATGGACGAGAAGATAAAAAAAGCAATGATTTGTTTTACACATGCAGTCTTATAGGGTATATTGCAAGAAAAACCAAAAACTCACCTTCATATATTGTTTCGCTTATCGGTGAAAAATGTATCTCCAGAATATATGATCTTGCCGATATTTACCATAGTGATAACATAGACACTGTTACAGAAGACATTATAGATGAATATAATATACAAAACGGCACTTTCGATAATGTTGCTGAATGTAAATATTCCATACCTACACACTGGGATATAGGAAAAGTTTATAAAAGACTGATACTTGCCGTTGCAAAAGACAGTGGAGATGATATCATCACTTCACTTATAAATGTATACAGTTCAGCCATCGTTGATCTCATAGAAGATTACAACAGCAGTTTTTATTATGATAATCCCGGAACAATATTTGCAACATTTCAGAATAACTGTATTCCCGAATAACTTAATTTTGATATTTCAATATCATCATTTTTATTTAAAAGCATCTTTTTTGTAAGATGCTTTTTTAAATTAAAACACTTTAAACGGAGGAACATTATGCTTAAATATTTAAAAAAATATCGTTTTCTCTGTATCATTGCAGCTCTTTTTATGGTTGGTGAAGTTTCTATGGATCTGCTTCAGCCTGACCTCATGAGCGATATAGTCGATAACGGAGTTCTTAAAAGTAACGCAGACCTTATAATAAATGTCGGTATAAAGATGATACTCCTTGTTATACTTGGCGGTATCAGCGGTATCTTATGCGGAGTATTTGCAAATCTTGCTTCACAGCAATTTGGAAACGATCTTCGAAAAGACCTGTTTTCAAAAATAATGAATCTTTCTTTTGAACAGACAGACAAAATCTCAACAGGCTCACTTGTCACCCGTCTTACAAATGACGTAACACAGGTTCAGAACATGGTAATGATGTCGGTAAGAGGTCTGGTACGCAACTCTGTTATGTTTATAGGCGGTATAATCATGCTTTACAGACAGTCACCAAAATTTGCGCTTATATCAGCATGTGGTCTGCCGTTTATAGTGGTATTTGTATCATTTTTTATCAAAAAAGCTTCACCGCTCTTTGCGATAGTGCAGACAAAACTTGATGGTATAAACAATGTCATGCAGGAAAATATCGCAGGCGCAAGAGTTGTAAAGGCATATGTAAAAGAAGAACATGAGCTGGACAGATTTGACAGAGCAAATGACGAACTTTGCACAACAAACTTGAAAGTACAGACACTTCTTGCCTTTATGTCACCGTGCATGAACATCATACTCAACACCTGCGTAGTTACTATAATACTCGCAGGCGGATTTTCCGTAAAAAACGGCGGTGGTATAACACCCGGTGAAATCATGGCATCTGTCACATACATGGCTCAGATCCTTCACGGAATCATGTTTATGGCAAATATATTTCAGATATTTACCCGTGCAAAAGCATCAGCTGACAGAATAAATGAAGTGCTCAGTTGCAATGAAATAATAAGCGATGGTACATATGACAAAACACCTGAATCCAAAGGAAAAATAGAATTTAAAAACGTAAGTTTTTCATACCCTGACACATCGGGCGAAAAAGTACTTGAAAATATAAGCTTTACTGCCGATCCGGGTGAGACCGTCGCAATAATAGGTGCAACAGGCAGTGGAAAATCCACACTCGTACACCTTATACCAAGATTTTTTGACGCTGACGATGGTGAAATACTTGTAGACGGAATAAACGTAAAAGACTACCCTCTTGAAAAACTGCGTGACAAAATCTCTATAGTGCTTCAGAAAGCCGAACTTTATTCAAGAACAATAGCCGAAAATATCAGATGGGGCAAAAACGACGCTAATCCATGGGAAATCAAAAAAGCATCTGTCATAGCACAGGCCGATGACTTCATATGCAAAACAAGCTACGGATACAACACTCTCGTCTCCGAGGGCGGTCATTCCCTTTCGGGCGGTCAGAAACAACGTATATCCGTTTCCCGTGCTATACTTAAAAACAGCCCGATACTCATTTTTG
The DNA here is from genome assembly GCA_015066745.1 of Ruminococcus sp. Lineage (GTDB taxonomy): Bacteria > Bacillota > Clostridia > Oscillospirales > Ruminococcaceae > HUN007. The sequence continues at coordinate 34,974 of SVNW01000030.1, forward strand.
ACGACTCTACAAGCGCACTTGACCTGAAAACAGAAGCACAGCTCTACAATGCACTGAACAATGAATTTCCTGACTCTACACGAATAGTAATTGCCCAGCGCATAGCGTCAATAAAATCTGCTGATAAAATACTTGTACTCGACGACGGAAAAATTTCAGCTTCGGGGACACATGAAGAACTTATGAAAATATCTGATATATATAGGGAGATATGTCACTCTCAGCTTGGGGAAGGAGACGAAAATAATGAATAATTCACTTCCCGAAGGTTTTGAAAAAAGCCCTGACAACACTGATGTAAAATATGCTCAGAAACAAAAACAAGCCACATTGCAGAGTGTAAGTTTCCGTGGTGGCAGAGGTCATATGGGGAAAAATATGGGTCAGACAGTAGAAAAGCCTGAAAACATAAAGAAAACAGTTTCCCGACTTCTCGGCTACTTCAGAAATACAAAAAAGCTCCTTATACCGCTTGTTTTTGCCGTAGTACTCGTAACACTCACTTCGTTGTTTGCTCCTATGCTTCAGGGTCAGGCGATAGATGAAATCAAAAATATGAAATGGCAGTCACTTTACAGATGCATCATTCTCCTCGCCGTAGTATATGTGTTCAATATCGGTTTCACACTTGCACAGTCACTTTTTTCGGCAAGGCTCAGTCAGCTTATAGTAAAACTCATGCGTCACGACCTTTTCAAAAAGATAGACCGTCTTTCGATAAAATACCTCGACACACACTCCAACGGCGATATCATGAGCCGTATGACAAATGACATTGAAAATGTGTCAACCACTATCTCACAAAGTCTTGGTTCTCTTGTATCAGGAGTACTGACTATCATCGGAACAGTAGCAATTATGTTCTACCACTGCTGGCAACTTACGCTTATAACACTTTTCTCAGTAATTCTTACTGTCCTGGTGACAAAATATATGTCTGAAATAATGAGAAAAGTCTACAGAAAACGTTCAGAGATCCTCGGCAGATTAAACGGCCACTCCGAAGAAATGATAACAGGCTACAAATCAATAGTTGCATACAACAAACAAAAAGACGTAATAAATGAATTTAACAACACCTCAGATGAACTTATGAAAGTAAGCATGAAAGCCGAGATCCTCGGTGGTTCTATGGGTCCGCTCATGAACTGCATCTCAAATATAAGTTTTGTTATCGTTGCAGGATTTGGCGGATACTTTGCATATAAAAACATTATTTCTATCGGTACTATATCTATGTTTATAATTTATGCAAAGCAGTTTTCAAGACCTATAAACGAAATAGCACAGTTGTACGGTTCTATACAGACAGCCATAGCAGGCGCAGAAAGAGTATTTGCACTGACTGATGAACCCGATGAGGATAACAGCGGTGATATTTTAGTGGAAAATATAAAAGGAAAAGTCACTTTCAAAAATGTTTGTTTCTCATATATTCCCGAAAAACAGGTACTCTCCGACTTCACACTCGATGTAGAACCGGGACAGAAAATAGCACTTGTAGGTGCAACAGGAAGCGGAAAAACAACTGTAGTAAATCTGCTTATGCGATTTTACAACCCAGACTCAGGCGAGATACTTGTTGACGGAACAAATATCCTTGATATAAAGAGAGATGAACTCCGACACAATATAGCAATAGTACTTCAGGACACTGTACTTTTCTCCGATACTATAGAAAACAACATAAAATACGCCCGACCGGAAGCGACTATTGAAGAAGTACGCCATGCATCCAAAATGAGCAACTGTGCATATTTTATAGAACGTCTGCCCGAAAAATACAACACATTTTTAAAACAGGCAGGTTCGGGACTTTCACAGGGGCAAAGACAGCTTTTATCCATAGCCAGAGCCATTCTCGCCGATCCTCATATACTCATTCTTGACGAAGCAACTTCTTCTGTTGATACCAGAACAGAAAAAAACATTCAGAATGCTATGGTAAATCTTATGAAAAACAGAACAAGTCTTATCATTGCACATCGTCTTTCTACAATACGTGATGCTGACAAGATAGTAGTACTTGACAGCGGAAAAATCGTTGAACAAGGTACACACGACGAACTTTTAAAACACAAGGGGCATTATTATACATTGTATATGACGCAGTTTGCAGGAAATGAGATATAATGATTTGTATTAAAATATAATATTGCAAAAACAGATGTTACCGTATGTGATAACATCTGTTTTATTTTTTTACTCAAACTTCGCAGTTAGAAACTGCGTGTGCATCTTGAAAATTCAATAGATAGAGATAAAAAAATATAGTATGTAGTCTCCAAAAATGTTATAATAATATTACCACATATTAATCATAAAATCAC
>SVNW01000113.1 GCA_015066745.1 Ruminococcus sp.
TTCCTGAAACTGACGATACAGTAATAGATAATGTACTCGTATCACCAAGTTTTGCAAGAATTCTTGTACATAAAAAATGGTTCAAATTTGCAGTAGTCGGAGCTGTAGCAGCAATTGCAGGTGCTGTGGGATTTGTAGTTAAAAGAAAGAAAAAGTTAAGATAAAAAAATATGCTCCCGAAATCATGTGTTGTATGATTTCGGGAGTTTTGAGTGTTAAGAAACATCGCCCCAAAAATATAAATACAGAAAAACGGTATCATAAACCTGTATAAAAATCAGTTTTATGATACCGTATTTTGTTAAGTTTGAAAAATCCCTGGATTTATCAGATATCAAATTCGCCGTTATCTGTATCATTTACTACATAATAAGCCTTTGATTCTTCAGGCTTTACATATACAGATACTGATGTGATGTCACCTGTATTGTTTTCTTTCCAGAGCTTCTTAGCTGTTTCCATAAGATCGCATACAGGAATCTGCTTGTCTGCAAATTCAACAAAGCAGCATTCCTTTACTGCTGTTTTTGATGCAGTTTTCTTTGCAGTTGATTTTTCCTTTACTTCCTTTACTTCCTTTACTTCTTTAACCGTTTCCTTTGCAGCTGTATCAGCAGCATTTTTCTTTGGTCTTGGCATAAAAACATAACCCCTTTATATAATATTTTCAAAAATTCTGCCTTTTATAAGCAGAAACCAACCATAAACCAGCTTCCGTTACTTATGAACGGCAGTATATTTCTTAACGTATAAAATGTTGAGAAAAAAACTTTGTGGTTATATTGATTATAGCACTAATCTATCTATTTGTCAAATTATTTTTGAGAAAAATGTTATGATGCATAAAATTAAATTAAAAATATGTTGAAAATGCAGAATGTAGATATTTTCAAAAAATATATCAATATAGTACAAAAAATAATCAATTATAAACAAGTAAAAAGAAACTTTGTGTGTTACAATAAAAAAAGTAAAGAGAGAGGCTGTAAATCAGATAAAATAACAGCTACAAAAAATTCTATTTTCATATACACATCAGTAAAGCGAGGATGATACCGGAAATAAGTAATGTCCATAATTTTTAGTTTGAGAAATTTTGATGGAGGATAAGTTAGATGAAAATTAAGAAAAGTAATATTTTGAAGAGCGTAGCCGGAATAGCTCTTGCCTCTGCAATGTTTGCTTCGCAGTTGGCAGTACCGCAGTCATCAGTTCTTGACGGTGTACTTGTATCGGAAAATATAGTAAGTGCAGCTGCAAAAACTGTTGATGATTGCGACTTTGTATATGACGCAAAAGATTATGTTATCGGCGGTGAGGACCCGGATAATAAAGACCAGCTGATAATCGATATTTCTGATATACCGGCAGGTTCTGTTATAGAAGAAATTCTTGTTGAAGTTGCAACAGGTTCTGAAGACGCAACAGCTATGATAGCTATTGGCTGTCATGTAACAGGTTATAATGAAGATGATTGGTTCTCAGCATCAGGACAGGATGCAGGAGACAGTCTGATATTCTCATATCCGATTCCGAAAGAAGCAGGTTCTGTTTATGGTACAGACTATACAGAGCTTTTTGTTCAGCATTGGTGGGGAACTGTTGATACAGTTACAGTAAAAAAAGTTGGTATCAATATTGCAGGCGGTGCAGGCAGCGCAGTAGCAGGTGACTTTGACGGAGATAAGAAAATAAAAGCTCCTGACCTGGTTATGTTTGCTCAGTATATGGTTGGCGAAATATCAAGTGAATATTTTGATGTTGTTGCTGATTATAACGGAGATGGAACTGCAAATGTAGTTGACTTCATTATGATGAAGAATAAACTTACAAAGAATCTCGTTAATTCAGGTATTACAGATAACGGACAGACAGCAATTGAATTTGTTGAAAATATTTCTATAGGCTGGAACCTTGGAAATACACTTGAATCTACTTGTGACTGGATAGATAATCCTACACCTGCTCAGTTTGAAACAGCATGGGGAAATCCTATAACTACAAAGGCTATGATCGACGCTGTTAAGGACGCAGGCTTTAATACAGTAAGAGTTCCTGTAAGCTGGGGACAGAAGATGGACGAAAATTACACAGTAAGTGCTGAATGGATGGACAGAGTAAATGAAGTTGTTGACTATGTAATAGACAACGATATGTATTGTATTCTCAACGTTCATCATGATAATGACTGGCTTGTTCCTACATACGAAAAATATGATGGTGCAGTAGAACAGCTTACAGCACTCTGGGCTCAGATATCTGAACGTTTCAAAAATTATGATGAAAAGCTCATATTTGAAACAATGAACGAACCACGTCTTGTTGGTACAGATCTTGAATGGACAGGCGGAAACGCTGAAGCAAGAGACTGTATAAATAAATTTAACGCAGCTGCACTTGATACTATCAGAGAATCAGGCGGAAACAACGCACTTCGTTATGTAATGCTTCCTACATATGCAGCTTCTGCATCAACTACTACACTCGGTGATTTTGTAGTTCCTGATGATCCGAGAGCAATAGTTTCTATTCATGCTTATTCACCATATTTCTTTGCCCTTGCAAACAACGATGTTCCGGGTTCAACAGATAAATGGGGAACAGATGCTGATAAAGCACAGCTCAAGCAGGAAATGAAGATGATATATGACAAGTTTATAGCTAACGATATAGCAGTTATTATTGGTGAATTCGGTGCTATGAACAAGGAAAATACAGAAGCGAGAACAGCGTGGGCAGAATACTACATCGCAACAGCTAAATCTTTCAGAATTCGTTGCGTATGGTGGGATAACAACCTTGTAAAGGGTACAGGAGAAAGATTTGGTCTTATAGACAGACAGTCACTTGAAGCTCCTTATCCGGAAGTTCTTGAAGCTCTCTTCAAAGGTCTTAACAGCTGATAGGCCTATAACAATACACAAACACATATAAACAGAAAAATGCAGAGAAGCCTAACCCTCTGCATTTTTTTGTTTTATAAACTGTTTTGGTGAACAACCGTATTTTTTCTTGAAAGTATGATAAAAATGGCTGATATTATTAAATCCCGATGCAAAACAGGCATCGGTTATATCAATATTTTTCTTTGTTATAAGGTCGGAAGCGTATTTTAATCTTAGATCATTTATGTAGTTTGTGGGGGTAACTCCAAGATATTTTTTAAAAATACGTGTGAGATGTTCCTGGGATACGTGTGACATTTCAAGCATACGTGGCAATCCGGCTATAAAGTTTTCGGGGTGTGACATATCAAGGAGTATCTGATACAGCCATCTGGGAGCGATCTGTACATTGGTACTCTGCAACTGTTGTTCGATGTTTATTGCATTGGAACGTTCCTTGGTGTTAAGAAAATGAAGGGCGCTTGAAATGTTTTTGTTCCATGTGCGGTATGCATAGTCTATTATAGTTGATCTGTCCTTAAATGTGACAGCGGAGAAGCCGTAACATTTGTTGTTGAAGTGGAGCGGAGTAAAATAGAAAACTCTTGGCTTAGGTGAACTTTCGTGAAGTGCAGGTAACATATCTTCTTTTTTGAAACGAATATTTCTTGAAACTTTTACAAATTCTATTTTATCGAGCATCACTACCATATCTTCGGAATAACCTGTTGAGGAAGAGTAGTAGTTGTTTACAAAATCGCTGTTAAGACACAAAAAGTACCTGTTGTATCCATGTATAAGATATGTGAGTTCGTCAACGCCAAAAATAAATTTTTCGATAGTATCTGCAAACAAAAGCTTTTCGGGCATATATCCGGCTTCTATTTTTTCACGGCATCTGTCGTTGTACATTATTCTGTTCTTTACTTTCTTCATAAATTCATTGTCAAATGTACGGCAACCACAACTTGCATTGAATATCATTTTACCGTTATAAAGCTTCGGGCTGTACAGTTCTTTTTTCTCGATAAGGTTAAGCAGTTTGCATACGAGCAGAGAGCCGTAGAGGGCATCGGGAGGGAGATATGTCGTTATAGCCGGTGTGTTTAATATTGATTCGGGAAGTGCGTCAAAACCCGTTACAGCTATTTTATCGGGGACTGAGATACCGGCTGATTCAAGTTTGTTGGCAAGGGCTATTGCCATTATATCGTTTGCACATACTACAGCTTCGGGCATTTCGATTTTTCCCGATATTATATCTTCGGCAAGTATTTCTCCTGAGTCGGTCCAGAAGTCTCCGTATCTTATATAATTTTTTTCTACAGTCAGATTGTGAGAGTTCATGGCCTGTATATATCCTTTGGTACGTTCCTGGGCAATATAGTTATTTTTAGGTCCGGTAAGAAAATAAATTTTTTTTAGCTCATGTTCTTCTATCAGGTGAGAAGTGATTTCGTGTATGTATTGTTTATCGTTTATTTTTAGATTGTAAAATGCATAGTCTTCTTTTAAAATGGAGTTAAGAACAATAACAGGTTTCGAGCATTTTTCTTTAATTAAGTTTGCGGTATAGTCCCTTATACTGTCAGACCAGAATGATGAATCCATAAAAATCAGTCCGTCTATCTTTTCGAAATTTATCAGCTCAAATATACATTCTTCTCCGTGATCATTTTCTGTAGTTGAAAACATTGAAAATATCGCAAGGTCACAATTGCAACGTTCAGCCTGAGAGATCATGCCTTTTATAAGTTCATGATGAGTATGCGATATTTTAAAAAAAATAACAGCAATAAGCTTTCTATTGTTCATTTTTTATCAAATCCTTTGGAATCAGTACGTGTGGATTATTATCTGGTTTGTGTTATAGTTTTATTATAGCAGAAAAATGATGGGTGTGCAATAATGAGATGTTGTTAGATACAAATTTTGGCGATAGTCAAAATTAAATTTCGATTGAAAAATTAATTGTTTTTTGATATAATATAATCAGAAAGAAGAA
>SVNW01000031.1 GCA_015066745.1 Ruminococcus sp.
CAAGTTTCTTAGAGCAATCCCAGACGTTTTAAAAATTAAGTTAAAGGCTGCTTGATTCAATTACTTTTGTGGAATTTACTATTGAATTTTCAAGATGCACAGCTATTTTTGATGTGCGAAGTTTGAGTTATATATTAAATTATTAAAACACCACTTTAATTTATGACTAAAAGGAATAAAACAACACATTATTCGGGAGGATGTTATGAAAAAGTTAAAACTTGCTGCCGTATTTGGAAATGATATGGTTCTGCAAAGAGAAAAAAATATTAATTTCTGGGGCGAAGCTGAATATTCGGCTACTGTAACTGTTTGTATAGACAATATTTCGAGAAAAACAATTTCTGATGAAAAAGGACAGTGGAAACTTTCGTTTCCTCCAATGAACGCAGGCGGTCCTTATACAGTAACAGTTTCTGACGGAACCGATACGATTGAATTTACAAATGTAATGATAGGCGAAGTATGGTTTGCCGGAGGACAATCCAATATGCAGTTTGAACTTTGCAACTGCAAGAGTTATATGCAGGCACGAGAAGAACAGAAAAATGAAAAATACAACATAAGGTTTTATCGTGCAGTGAAAATATCCTTTTTCTCAGATGACTTTGAGAAAAAAGAGCGAAAAGCTAAATGGCGTACTACAAAAAATAAATCATTTTATGACGTATCAGCTGTTGCTTACTATGCAGCAAGAGAACTGGCAAAAAAAATGCCGGATATCACTATCGGTGTAGTTGAATGCGATTGGGGCGGAACATCTGCTTCTACATGGGTCGATAAAAACACTCTTCTTAAAACGGCTACTCTTTCTGAATATATTCATGACTATGAAAAAGCAACTGAAGGTCAGGATTTAAAAGAATATAAAAAACAGTTTAAAGAGTTTCTTGACTTCAATAAAAACTGGGCAAAAAAATATAAAGAACTAAAAAAACAAAACAAAGACCTGACCTGGCAGGAAGCAACAGAGATCCTCGGCCCTGACAGATGGTGTCCGCCTCTTGGACCCTATTCGCAATATGCGCCAAATGCTTTGTATGGCACTATGTTTTCAAGAGTTTGTCCGTATACAGTAAGAGGTGTATGGTACTACCAAGGTGAAAGCGATGATCACAAAGCACATATATATCGTGAACTTCTCACTGCCCTTATTGACAAATGGCGTACAGACTGGAACGATAACAAGCTCCCGTTTATATTTATCCAGCTTCCTATGTACATACCTGAAAACTGTCCTGATTACAAACACTGGGCGGTTTTACGAGAAGCACAGAATGATACATTTGATACTGTAAAAAATACAGGTATGGTTGTTGCACTTGATCAGGGAGAATTTAATAATATTCACCCCACTGAAAAACTCTATGTCGGAACAAGACTTGGAAATCTCACACTTGACATGGTTTACGGGCTTGCAACCAACACACTATCACCTATGTACAAAAGCAGCTATATATCCGACAACATGGTTCATATCTCATTTGACTATGCAGATGACGGATTTAAACAACCTGAGTCACTTATTGCCGGTTTTGAAATAGCCGGAAAAGACAAGAAATTTACAGAGGCATATGCTACTATAAACGGTAATACTATATCTGTTTATTCAGACGAAGTGGATGAACCTGTTTATGTAAGATATAACTTCACAAATTACGGAGAAGTAAATCTGTTTGGTAAAAACGGATTGCCTGTTGCACCTTTCAGAACTTCACGAGATGATTTCTAAAAAAGAATACCGGATACGCTCTGTTTCAAAACGTATCCGGTATCTTTTTTTATTTTTCACTTAGTATATATTCACTTAGTATCTGTGCTGCATCATAAACCAGATCAGCACATGGACGCTTTTTGTAATATGCAGGCGTTCTTGCTTCGGGAATATGAGTTTCTTTTTTATCATCTAACCCAAGAAGTTCACGACAGATTATGGTATGCATATCATTTTTCTGCTTAAACTTTTCTGCAAGTTCCTGTATTAGTTTATAATGTTCAGCCTTTGAAGTATTATCTGCCGGAGAATCATAACCATATATCAGTCCGGCAGCCATGAACATACCGCTTACCGCTCCACAGACTTCACGCATTCTTCCCATTCCGCCACCAAATGACGATGAAATCATCAAAGCAGTACGCTTGTCCATCCCCATCATTTCTGCAAATGTCAGAAAAACTGACTGCGAACAATTATAACCTTCACAAAACAAACTCTTTGCCTTATCGGCAGCTGTTGTATTTTTAAAAAACTCAAGATATTTCTGCGATATTTTTTGCATATAACAGTCCTCTATAAATCAACTCAATTTAATTTTTTTACGGATTCTTTAAGTATAAGTTTACCAAGAATTATTTTTCTTCCTGATTTGTACTTTTTGTTTTCCAGTTTTCTTATCATAGTTTCAACTGTTTCTTCTGCCATCGCTTTCATATTTACTTCAACAGTTGTTATCGGCGGATCACATACATCTGATACGATAAAATTATCAAATCCTACTACTGATATATCTTCCGGAACACGTAATCCCTTAGACTTTAATGCTGTTATCACTCGAAATGCAGTTTCGTCACAGTTACATACAAAAGCTGTCGGCATCTGTTCGGGAAATTTTAACTCTTTTAAATTTAGTCCGAATTCATCTCTGTCATCAATTACTTTCGGTATGTTGTCAAGAGGCATATCAATTTCATTTTCCATCAGTGCTTTTACATATCCGAGATAACGGTCCTGTATACTGCTTGTAGCATTTACATTTCCGACAAAACCTATAGAACGATGACCGTTTTCTATAAGATAATCTGTCAGCAGATACATACCATAAAAATTGTCTGTAACTACTGAATCAACACTGTAATGCTTATCATAAAAATCAAGGAAAATCATAGGGATATCATGTTTAATAAGCATCTCTATATACGATCTTCTTATCTGGCCAAGAACGATAAGACCGCTCACTTTGTTTTCCGAAATAATCTTTGGCAATACACATGCTTTTTCATCTTCTTTTGAAAGAGTTTCATTTATCGCAAAAAGATTTTTTTTCAGAAGTTCCTTTGATGTTTCCTGACATAGTCTCCAGTAGAAAGTCCCTTTTTCGCCGACAAATCTCTCTGACATAACTATACCGATATTTCTGTTTTCGATCTTAGGTATTATTTTTTCGTTTACAGTATACTTATAGCCAAGTTCATCAGCAGCTTTCTTGATAGCTGCACGAAGTTCAGGACTTACGCCTTCCCTGTCATTGAGTGCATTTGAAACTGTTACAACACTTACATTTAAGCTTTCAGCTATATCGACCATTCTAATTTCTTTTTTCATAAAAAAACCCCTCTACTACAATAAATCAGTATTTTCCGGCAAACTTAATCAAACTTAATCTACATACATTATAACATATTTAAATTATAAAATAAACACTTTTTCTTAAATTAACTTAAATTTTAAGAAAAAATAAAATCATCACCATTTTTATGATTAATTTATGGCAGTAGTTCTAATTTTAATATATTATATTTTGATTATAAATAAACAACAAGTATTACGTTTTCTATATTTGCACAAAAAAGTATTGATTTCTTCGTAATATTATATTATAATTATATAAAGGATTCTTATGTGATTTTATAGGGGGGATTTTATGAAAAATAAGAACAAAACTTCTGAAAAAATCAGACGTTCAAAAATATATCTGATGCTTACAAATATAGTCATGACTCTTATGGTAATATTGATAATTTCGATACTTGTCATGAGCAAAACAGACGAAACTCTGAAAGCAAAAGTAAGTTCCATTGCTGATACACTCAATGTTCAGATGAAAATGAATATGGAAAGCTATCTTGAACGTATGGAGACTACCGGAACTTTGATTTTTGCAACAGAAGAAGTCTATAAATATGATGCAACTGACCCTGACAATGATGAATATGACGCACTTCAGACTGAAAAAATAATCTCTGACAATTTATTTGATATATGTATAATGGAAAACTACGTTGACTTCGGAATCGTATACAGAAACAATCATTTTGTAGGTAAAATTTCAAACGGAACATCTAAACTTTTTGGCGACAGGCTTTTTGAAGACCTGAGCAAAATGATAAATCGTCAGAGAACTGCTGATGGCTGGCACACCGGATACAATGACGATTACAAAAGAATTTATTATGTAAAAAAAGTAAATGAAAACGCATTGTTCGTATCTTCCTTCTATTCAACAGAACTTGAAAATGTTTTTGATCATCCCGGCGGTATCGGAGATATGACGGTTCAGCTTACCGAAAACAACTATGCAATAATATATTCTTCAAATGAAGAAATCAATAAACCCGGCACCAGCATACCCGATGATATTTATTCACGTATAAAAGATACTGATTCTATGACAAAAATTGATGATGAATATCTTGTAAGCGTAAGCAAATGCGCTGATAACTGGCATGTTATATGTTATATACCAACTCCTATCATACTTACAGAAAAAAATGAAATAATCTATTTTCTTGTAATAGTTGGTTCTCTGGCAATGATAATAGCTACACTTCTCAATGTAATACTCCTCAACAGAATAATCACTCCTGTCAGCAGTATGGTAACAAATCTCGATACAAAAGCCAGAACCGACCTGCTCACAGGTGTACTTAACAAACGTACTTTCGAAGAAATCACAGATAATGCTCTGCGTTTATGCAACAACGAACACTTCGGCGCTATAATTCTGATCGATGTTGATAATTTCAAACACGTAAACGATACTCTTGGACACGCCTACGGAGATAAGGTACTCAGTGGCATAGGTGATATATTGCGTGATACATTCGGAAAAGAAGATTATCTTGGAAGACTTGGCGGAGATGAATTCTGTGTATTTATGAAAGTTCCAGAAGAACAAAACGAGGATTTTGAAGGCTTCATTGCACAAAGATGTGAATCGCTTTGTCAGGCGTTCAGGAACAACTATACAGGTGATGATAAAAGTTATAAGATATCAGCCAGTCTCGGAGCAGCGTGTACTTACAAAAACGTCAAAACATTTGCCGAACTATACAAATGTGCTGACGAAGCTCTCTATAAATCAAAACAAAAAGGAAAAGACACTTATACGATATTTGAACCATCAGATGAGAAGGGAGCTGATTAAATGAAACTTAAAACACTACTTGCATCAGCAATGTTATCCGTTTTTGTCGGCTCTGTAGCTTCGGGCTGTACATACTATAAACCAATTGTAAAAATTCATACAAAACAAACAGAAATCTCATTTTCCTGGTGGGGAAATGATGCAAGAAATGAATATACAATAAACGCCATAAAAGAATTCGAAAGACTTCACCCTGAAATCAAAGTAAACTGCCACTACTCTGAATGGTCGGGATATCAGTCAAGAAGCAATGTTCAGATGGCTTCAAATACTGAAGCTGATGTAATGCAGATAAATTATGCATGGATAAGCCAGTACTCACCTGACGGATACGGATACTATGATATAAATAAACTTTCCGAATACATCGACCTCTCAAACTTTGAAGAAAGTGAACTTTCATATGGAATGAAAAACGGTATGCTCAACGCTATACCGATTGCGCTGAATACTCAGACAGTATATATAAATAAAGATATCTATGAAGAGTACGGTCTTGAAGTTCCGAAACACTGGAACGACATTATAGATGCTGCAAAAGTAATGAACGGAAAACATTATCCTCTGGCCATGACACAAAAGTCTTCGTGGTTTTTTGCTACCTCATATGTAGAACAGATGACCGGAAAACGACTTATGAATCAGAATGGCAACATAATTTTTACAGCAGATGAGTTCAAAGAAATGATAAATTTCTACTGTCAGCTGATCAAAAATAATGTAATACCTCAGGTTGAATATTTTGATAAACTGAAAATCGAAAACGGTGAATATGCCGGAGTACTTGCGTGGTTAAGTGATGCAAAAGGATATTGTGAAACTGCAATTTCAAACGGTTATGAAATGGTACCGGCTGATTATACCACATTTGAAAACCGTCAGTTGAGCGGTTGGTACGCAAAACCTGCTACCATGTATGCAATAAGCAAAAATACAGATACTCCGAAGGAAGCCGCTATCCTTCTCGATTATCTTCTTAACAGCAATGAAATGGCATCTTATCAGGGAATAGAAAAAGGTATTCCTTTAAGTAAATCAACACGTAACTACCTTAATAAAAATAATATGCTTTCAGGAATACAGTACGAAGCTTTCATAAAGATGAATCAGTTCAATTCTTCTATCGACGTAATAAGTCCGTTTTTTGAAAACGAGGATTATATCGATATGTATACCGATGCCTGCAATAATGTACTTTATGAAAAAGCCACCCTTGATGAAAGTGCAGTCGCACTTTATGAAAATTTAACAAAACAAAAATAAATACAAAAGCGACAGCTAAGTTTTTTACGGCTGTCGCTTTTACATTTATTTATTTTCAATATATTGTGTAGTGTTTGTAAGAGTTACGTGTACATCAAGACTTCCAAGTATTTTTTCGGTATATACTCCTGTACCCTCAGTATGCTGTCCTACTGCGTCGCTGATATATAACACCGGTATTCCTGTATCTATAAGGTCAAATACAGTTGCAATCACACAACATCCGGCTGTAACACCGCATACCACTACCCTGTCATATCTGCCACTTTCAATGATGCTTTTTATTTTATCTGATTTATACGAAGAATACGTACTCTTTGTGATAATATTTTCTTTACTGATATTTTCTGTATCAAGTAAACCGCTCAGTAAGTTTGCGTATTCGTCCTCATTTACATCTTTGTTTTCTTCGTTGTACGCTTTCCATGTTCCACGAGGATTTTCCGGGGCAATAAAAAGCGTATAATAAACATCATCTGCATTAAAACTTCTTTTAAGAGTATTGATATTTTCAATTACCTCCTGCATTCTGACGCATTTCCATTTACCATCAATATACACATTCTGCATATCTATAACCAGAAGCATATCCTTAGCCATAACTATCTACCATCCTGTCTTTTATATAACATTATTTTTAACATTCTGACGCAATATATTCACCCAAATAATATATACACACAAGACCATTATAATATTTTTTATAACCAAAATCAATATTTTTACATAATTTAAAAATTAATTTTATAATTGAATTTATTTTGTTTGTGTGGTATAATCAATTTATACTATATATTTTTAAGGAGTACAGCAAAATGGAATTTGATCTTTCAGTTATAAACCGAAATAACCCGTATAATATTGATATAGAAAAATTTATCGAACAGTTTTATGGATTTATTCAGATAAATCATCTGTACGATTCTGCAATAAGAGAAATAGAAACCAAACTCGAAATTATTGACAACGAGTTTCAGTCTACTTTCAAACGCAACCCTATCCACAATATTCAGAGCCGACTGAAATCTCCGCAGAGCATAGCTCAGAAACTCGCAAAGAAAAATATTCCGATCACAGCAGAATCTATTCTCTCAAATCTTCATGATATGGCAGGTGTACGTGTAATATGCCACTACATAGATGACATATATGCAGTTGCAAATTTTTTATCTCTTCATGATGATATACAGCTTATAAAACAAAAGGATTATATAAAAAATCCCAAACCGAGCGGTTACAGAAGTCTTCATCTGATAGTAACCGTACCTGTATTTTTGTCAACAGGAAAAAAGATAGTTCCTGTCGAAATTCAGATACGAACCATGGCAATGGATTTCTGGGCAAGCCTTGAACATCAGCTCCACTATAAGCAAAGCAGTAAAGTTTCTGATGATATAGCGCAGGAACTAAGAATGTGTGCCGAAACTATAAATGATACTGATATAAAAATGCAATCATTGTATGAACGTATAAATAAAATAGAATAATTTTAAATTATCAATAGTTGAATTTTTATAAATTAACTGTTATAATAATATTGGTAACATTTTATTTATTTTTTATCACCGATTTTTCCGGTCAGGCAAATCGGTACATTAGTTGGAAAGGTATCTTTTTATTTTTGAAAGGGGAATTTAGTTTGAAATCAATAACTAAAAAATTCATTTCTGCTGTTACAGCTCTGGGAATTGTGGCTTCTTCAGCAGGTATTCTCTCGATTGGAAACAACGAAACAGTAAAAAATGTTGAAGTTTCTGCAGCTTCTTCATACAACTATGGCGAAGCACTGCAAAAATCACTCTTCTTCTATCAGGTTCAGCAGTCAGGTCCTATCGCTGACTGGAATCAGGTTCAGTGGCGTGATGACTGTATGGAAAACGATTTTGTTACAGGCGGTTGGTTTGACGCAGGTGACCATATCAAATTTGCAGTAACAAATGCATATTCGGCATCTATGCTCGCATGGGGTCTTATTGAATACGAACAGGGACTCAAGGACTCCGGTCTGCTTGACCTCTACAAGAAAAATCTTCAGTTTGCACTTGATTATCTTGTTGGCTGTGACCTTGGTGATGAAGTTGTTTATCAGATCGGCGACATCGGCTTTGACCACAAATGGTGGGGCGCTGCCGAAGTTTATCTTGAAAAACTCAAGATAATGGAAGGTGAAGATGCAAGACCATACTTTACAACAAAGGACTCATATGTAACAGGTCAGATGGCTGCTGCTCTCGCTGCCGGATACATGGTTTTCAAAGACAGTGATCCGACACTTGCCGCAACATACCTCGAACATGCAGAAAACTGTTTTAAAATAGCAGATACAACACGTGACGGCGGAAACACTCCTGCATCTGATGCTATGTACAAATCAAGCCACTTCTACGATGAACTTTTCTGGGCTGCAAACTGGCTCTACAGAGCAACTAAGGATCAAAAATACCTTGATCTTTGTAAATCAGATTATATCCCTAACCTCGGACTTGAAAGCCAGTCTACAGAACTCAAATATACATGGGGTCATTGCTGGGATGACGTTCAGCAGGGCGGTACACTCCTTTACGCTATGAATACAGGCGATGAAGAATGGATAAAGCAGGTTCAGAAGCATCTTGAATACTGGACAACAGGCTACGGCGGTAAAAAGGTTGATTATACACCTGACGGACTTGCATGGCTCATGAACTGGGGTTCACTCAGACATACTACAACTACTGCATTCTTGGCATATGTTGCGGCTGACAACCTCTTTAAAGATGACTCTGCATCATTCAAAAAATACATAGATTTTGCTGATTCACAGATGAACTATTGTTTCGGTGATAACGGCAGAAAATCAAGCTATGTTGTAGGTATGGGTGAAAACTATCCTAAGGCATGGCACCACAGAACATCAAGCGGTATCTGGAATGACAACTGGAACGATCTCGGTACTGAAGACGGCAGACAACATGCTCACGTACTCTACGGCGCACTTGTTGGCGGTCCGGGTAAAGACGGTTCTTACAATGACGCTATAGCTCAGTACGAATATACAGAAGTTGCTATCGACTACAACGCAGGTTACACAGCTGCTCTTTGTGCAATGGTTGAAAAGTACGGCGGAACTATCGATCCTGCATTCCCTCCTACCGAAACTCCTAAGTGGGACGAATTCTATATCGAAGCTTGTATCAACCAGGCAAGTGCAAGCTATATAGAACTTAAAGTTATGGCTACAAACCATACTGCATGGCCGGCAAGAACAGTAAAAGACCTTTCATATAACTACTATATGGACTTTACCGAACTTTTTGATGCAGGACTCACTGTTGATGACGTTTCTGTAAAGATAGGCTCTGACGAATTCAAGAACTGTACAATTTCTGAACCTATTCAGTATGACGGCAATATCTATTATGTAAAGATCTCTTATGCAGACGGTACTTGCATCATGCCTACAGGTCAGTCTGAACACCAGGGCGAAGTTCAGTTCAGAGTATCTGTTGATGACAAGACACCTGTATGGGATTCAGAAAATGACTACTCATTTGCAGGACTTGTAAAACAGGATCTTTCAGTAGCAAAGAATATTACAATGTACGATGGAGATACACTTATCTGGGGCGTAGAACCTGACGGAACAACACCTTCAGAAAAGCCTCCTGTAAAACCTGAACAGACAACAACATCTACTACAACAGCCACAAACCCTCCTGCTACTGTTACAACTTCAGCAACTACTTCATCTACATCTGCTTCTGTAACAACTGCTCCTTCAAACACAAATCAGGGCGGTTCACAGACAATCAAGTATGGTGATATAAACGGTGATAATGCTATAGATCTTACAGACCTTACATTACTCTCACTCTATCTTTTAGGAGATAGTAAACTTGATGATACTCAGCTCAAAGCTGCTGACGTTTCATACAATAGTTCTGTAGATCTCGCTGACCTTGCACACTTCAAACAGTATATCAGCAAAGAAGCAGGCATTGTTCTTGGTCCACAGTAAGTTTTAATACCAAAAATAAATCACGCAGTTTTTTAATTCTGCGTGATTTTTATTTTTTATAAAAGCGGACCTAAAGTTCTCAGTATTCCATTTTCAATTTTTTTGTGAAGTTTTATATTTTTCAAATATTCATCATCTATAACACGACATTTTTCAAGCATATCAAGAAAATCCTGTTTTATATCATCTATACAGCTTGTCTTATACATAAAAGTAGCACATTCAAAGTGAAGATACAAACTTCTGTAGTCAAGGTTTATTGTTCCTACTACTGCTTTTTCATCATCGGAAACAAAGTTTTTGGCATGAACAAATCCGGGAATATATTCATACACTTTTACCCCTGTTTCCACAAGCTCCTTATAATATGCCTGAGCGATTTTATATACATATTTCTTATCGGGTATACCAGGAACTATTATTCTTACGTCTACCCCGCTTTTAGCAGCAAATCCAAGTGCTGTTATCATCTCATTGTCAAGTATAAGATACGGCGTAGTTATATAGATATATTTACGGGCTTTATTTATAATATCATAGTAAACCAGTTCGCCTATATTTTCGCCGTCTGTAGGCACATCACCATACGGCATTACAAAACCATCGGTTTTAAATTTTTCCGGATAATATCTGTGGGGACGATATATTTCATAATTCTCATCATCACCGGGCAAAATGTTCCACATCTGAAGAAACATAATTGTAAAACTCCATGCTCCGTCACCTTTTAACATAACCGCAGTATCTTTCCAATGCCCGAATCTGTTTATAATATTTGCATATTCGTCGGCGATATTTACTCCGCCGTTAAAAGCTGTATGACCATCTATCACCATTATTTTTCTATGGTCTCTGTTGTTCTGGACCGAAGAAAGAAAGGGACGGAATGCATTAAAGATACGGCATTTTATTCCGAGACTGTTTATATATTTATGATAACCGTCAGGCAAATGGATCTGACTGCCCATTCCGTCATACAAAAGTCTCACATCTACCCCATTAGATGCTTTGTGTTTTAATATATCGAGTATTTCTGACCATATCTTTCCCTCCTGAACTATAAAGTATTCCATAAATATAAAATGTTCTGCTTTGAGTAATTCTTCTTTCATACGCTCAAACATTTTTTCGCCAAGAGAGAAATATTCGACAGATGTATTTTGATATATCGGAAAGACACCTTTATTGTTCATATATTTCACAAGGTTTGCCACATAAACATCTTCTTTTTCTACTTCGCAAATCACTTTTTCATCTTGTATAAGATACTCTTCTGTATCTTTAAGTCTTTTCTTTGTAAGTTTCTGAAAAAGCTTCTTTGTCGTTTCTGTACTGTACATAATATAAATTATGCCACCAAAAATAGGCATTGACATTATCGGAACTATCCATGCCAGTTTGTATGCCGGATTTGTTTTTTTGTTCAGAATAACATATACAATGATAAGACTAAGAAACGTAAATAACGCATAAACCCACACATAGTTCTCGCTAAGTTCCAATATAGTTATAAGAAGCGCAGATAATTGGATAAATAATGCAACAAAAACAAAAGCTTTTCTGCTAAATATAAACCTGAGTACTTTTTTCATTTTTCATCTCTTTCATAAAATATCTCAAAACAAATTGACTGCCAAATAGCTTTCACTATCCGGCAGTCTTTTTTTATCTGAATTTACTTTGTTTCATCAATGATAGTCTTTATACCTGTTGCAAGACCTGCCATACCCTGTATCTGACTTGGAATGATGATCTTTGTCGCCTTTCCGTCAGCTGCTTTCTGGAATGCTTCAAGTGACTTGAGAGCTATAACGCTGTCTGTAGGTGCTGCTTCATTGAGAAGTTTAAGACCTTCCGCCATTGAACGCTGTATCATTTCTATAGCCTGTGCTTCACCTGTAGCTTCAAGGATCTTCTGTTCACGAGCAGCGTCAGCTTTAAGTATCATAGCTTCTTTTTCAGCCTGTGCTTTAAGTATCTGTGATTCTTTTTCTGCCTGTGCTCTTAATATCTGTGATTCCTTTTCACCCTCTGCAACAAGAACAGCGGATTTCTTTTCACCTTCTGCCTGAAGTATCTTCTCACGACGTTCACGTTCAGCCTTCATCTGCTTCTCCATTGCGTCCTGTATCTCACGAGGAGGAAGAATGTTTTTAAGTTCAACACGATTTACTTTGATACCCCATCTGTCTGTAGCCTGATCAAGAATTGAAGTGATTTTTGTGTTTATAACATCTCTTGAAGTAAGAGTTGAGTCAAGTTCAAGGTCACCTATGATATTTCTGAGAGTAGTTGCTGTAAGATTTTCGATAGCTGAAAGTGGCTTTTCAACTCCGTATGCGTACTGCTTCGCATCTGTTATCTGATAAAACACTACTGTATCGATCTGCATTGTAACGTTATCTTTTGTAATAACCGGCTGAGGCTTAAAGTCAACAACCTGTTCTTTTACAGAAACCTTTTTTGCTACCCTGTCAATAATCGGAATCAGCATATGTGGCCCTGTTGTCCATGAAGCATGATATGCTCCAAGACGTTCAACTACGTAAACCTGAGCCTGAGGAACTATCTTGATACTTGAAACAATAATCATCAACAAAAATATGATTAATCCTAAAATAACATATACACCCATAAAAAATACCGCCTTTCTGATTTTCAAATAATGTTTTTACTTTTCCTCTTAAATATTATGTGTTGTACTTTGACCATATATCCGGCTCAGCATCAGAATCCTCCAGCATAGCGATCTTTTCAACGACAAGAGTCGTTCCTGTAATCTCACGCACGATAACTGATTCTCCTGTTTTTACAGAAGAGCCATCTGTAGTTCGTGCATTCCAGTCAACTCCGTTAAGTTTTACCCTGCCTGTATTATTTTTAATACTCAGATCTTCTATTACTATTGCCTTGCAACCTATCTCACTCTGAAGATTTGTAGCAATGATAGACTTCTTCATTTTTTTGAGTAACGGCCTTGTGCAAATCAGAAGTATAACTGATACCAAAACAAATATGACCAGTTGAAGCTCGAACGGAAGAAAGAATGATGCACCCAGAGCTGCAAGCGCTCCGGCAGCAAACCATATCGAAACTATCTGCGCCGTAGAAAGCTCAAGGCCAAGCATCAAAACAAAGATTACCGCCCATAAAATCAACTGACCTGTGTCCATAAAACTTCTCCTTTCTGAAAATTTTGTATGTTTAAATTATAACATATTTTATGTCAGAATACAATAGAAAATCATTATATGTTATAAAATATATGCACAAAAATTTTAAGATATTATTTTATATCATGACGCATCATCTTACTTTAAACCAACCGGTCATAAATATTTTTTCATTAAATTTTATAAATTATTGATTTTTTTCATCAAATATGATAGAATAAATTGAATTGATAATTACATGATTCGGACTATTTTTTCATGAGAGGTTGTGCTTAATTTTGAATAATAAAATTTCTTTATATGGATTTAACAATCTGACAAAAACATTAAGCTTCAATATTTATGATGTATGTTATGCAAAATCAGAACGTGAACAGACTGACTATATAAGATACATCGACGAACAATATAATTCCGAACGTCTTACAAAGATTTTATGTGACGTTACAGAAATAATAGGTGCAACTATACTTAACATCTCAAAGCAGGATTACGAACCTCAGGGAGCGTCTGTAAACGTGCTTATCGCTGAAGGTGATGTTTCCCCGGAAAATATAGATCGTTCCTGCAATCAGGGAAATATGCCACATGAAACCGTTCATGCTCACCTTGACAAAAGTCATCTTACAGTTCATACTTTTCCCGAATCACACCCGGATAACGCAATAACCACATTTCGTGTTGATATCGATGTATCCACATGTGGTGAGATCTCCCCGCTCAACGCTCTTGATTATCTTATCGAAAGTTTTGATTCGGATATAATAACAATAGACTATCGTGTAAGAGGATTTACAAGAGATGTACATGGGAAAAAATATTTTATAGACCATGATATCACATCAATACAGGACTATATAAATGAAGATACTCTTCAGAGATATGATGCTATCGATGTAAACGTATATCAGTCAAATATTTTCCACACCAAAATGCTTATAAAAGAATTACAACTGCAAAACTATCTGTTCAACACTGATGTATATGAACTTCCGCCAAAACAAAGACTTGATATTTCCAATAATCTCAGACAGGAAATGATAGAAATTTTCAGCGGTATGAATATTTACTGATAAAAATTTATATTTTAAACGGAGGAAATGCTATTGAAAAAAGAACTTTTACAAAATAACGCTCCATTATATGAAGCAATGAAAAACTTTCGTTTAAACCGCGTCGTTCCGTTTGATGTACCGGGACACAAAGGTGGCAGAGGAAATGAAGAACTCACTGAATTTCTTGGAATAAACTGCCTGAAGGCTGACGTAAACTCCATGAAACCACTTGACAATCTCTGTCATCCTGTATCGGTAATAAAAGAAGCACAGGAACTTGCAGCTCAGGCTTTCGGAGCAGATTCATCATTTTTTATAGTAAACGGTACTACAGGATCTGTCCAGGCAATGATAATGTCCGTCTGTAAAGAAGGCGACAAACTTATAATGCCCCGAAACGTTCACAGAAGTGCTATAAATGCCCTTGTAGTAAATGGTGCTATACCGATATACGTAAATCCGGGGGTAAATAAAAATCTTGGTATTCCTCTTGGAATGTCTGTTTCAGACGTAGAAAAAGCAATAAAAGAAAATCCTGATGCGAAAGCAGTTCTTATTAACAATCCTACTTATTATGGTGTCTGTTCTGATCTTAAAGCTATAGTTGAACTGGCTCATAAGCATAATATGAAAGCACTGGTTGACGAAGCTCACGGAACACATCTTTATTTTGGCGAAGATATGCCGATAAACGGAATGGCCGCAGGTGCAGATATGGCATCTGTCAGCATGCACAAATCAGGTGGCTCGCTTACTCAAAGCTCCATACTTCTCTGCGGAAAATCAATAAATTCTGCCTATGTACGACAGGTAATAAATCTTACACAGACTACAAGTGCATCATATCTCCTTATGTCATCACTTGATATTGCCCGAAAAAATCTCGCTCTAAACGGAAAAGAAATTTTTGCAAAGGCTGTAAAATATGCAGAATACGCACGAAGCGAAATAAATAAAATAGGCGGTTACTATGCATTTGGCGCGGAGCTTAACGACAATGATGCTTTTTATGCATTTGACAAGACTAAACTTTCTATAAATACGCTTGATACCGGTCTTGCCGGAATAGAAGTTTACGATATATTACGTGATGAATATAATATTCAGATAGAATTCGGCGACCTCGGAAATGTACTTGCATATATATCTGCCGGAGACAGAGCTCTTGAAATAGAACGACTTATTTCCGCACTTGCAGAAATTAAAAGACGTTATTCAAGAGATAAAGCAGGTATGTTTGACCACGAATACATAAATCCTATTGTCGTACTCTCACCAAAGGAAGCCTTTTTCAGCAATAAAAAAGCTAAAAAACTTGAAGAGTGCTGTGACCATATCTGTGGTGAATTTGTAATGTGTTATCCTCCGGGAATACCGATACTGGCACCTGGCGAAAAAATAACTTCTGAAATAATCGACTACATATCATATGCCAAAGAAAAAGGTTGTTCTCTCAGCGGAACACAGGATATAAATGTTGATTTTCTTCAGGTTCTCGAATAAATCCAGGATAGACTTCAAAAAGGAGCGTGAATGAAATGGATCTGTGGTATACAGAGAATCATACTGATGATGTACAATTTTCGATAAAAGTAGACAGACACCTTGAAAGCTATACGAGTGAATTTCAAAGAATAGATATCCTTGAATCCAAAGAATTTGGTCGAATACTCACTCTTGACGGCTATCTTATGATAACCGAAAAAGATGAATATATCTATCATGAAATGATCACTCATGTCCCTATGGCTACAAATCCGAACATCAAAAATGTTCTTGTTGTAGGAGGCGGTGACGGCGGAACAGTCAGAGAACTTACACGTTACAGCCATATAGAGAACATAGATATGGTCGAGATCGATGAAATGGTTGTGGAACTTTGCAAGAAATACATTCCTTCAACCGCTTGTTCTCTTGACGATAAACGTGTTAAGATATATTATGAAGATGGCGTAAGATTTGTGAGAAACAGTGAAGATAACAAATATGACCTTATAATCGTTGATTCTACAGATCCTTTTGGCGTAGGCGAAGGTCTTTTCACAAAAGAGTTTTACGGAAACTGTTATCGTTGTCTTACAGATGACGGAATTCTTGTAAATCAGCATGAAAGCACATTTTATGACTCGTATGCAAACTCTATGAAACGTGCCCACAGCAGAATAAAAGAATTTTTCAATACAGCACTTGTATATCAGGCACATATTCCTACATATCCTTCCGGCCACTGGCTCTTTGGTTTTGCTTCAAAAAAATACGATCCGAGAACCGATCTCAAAGCTGATTGGTGGAATAGTCTGAATATGACTACACAATACTACAATACTATACTTCACACCGGCTGTTTTGCTATTCCGAATAACGTAAGAAATCAGTTGCGTGAAACATACACGAAAGGATGAAAAATACTTTGAATAAAAATATATGTACTTTCATAGCTTGTGATGCTGACTATGATGAAAGTAAAATCGTTTTGTTCGGTGCACCGTTTGACAGCACTACATCATACAGACCCGGAACTCGTTTCGGAAGTTCTGCTATCAGAAATGAAAGTTTTGGTATTGAAACATACAGCCCTTATACCGACAAGGATCTCACTGATACAAAAATATTTGATGCAGGCGACCTTGAGCTGTGTATGGGTAGCAGTGAACTCGCCCTTAAAGATATCGAAAACTTTACAAACAAAGTTCTTGATGACGGAAAAATACCGTTTATGATAGGTGGCGAACACCTTGTTACACTCGGAACTATGCGTTCTGTTGTAAAAAAATATCCTGATGTTCATATCATACACTTTGACGCACACGCTGATCTCAGAAATGATTACCTTGGTGTAGAACTTTCACACGCTTGTGTTATGAGAAGATGTCATGAACTTGTCGGAGATAATAAAATATTTCAGTTTGGTATAAGAAGCGGTGACAGAGAAGAATTTCTCTGGGGAAAAGAACACGTATATACAAACAGATTTAACTTTGACACACTCAGTGATGTGGTTGAAAAACTAAAAGGAAAACCTGTTTATTTTACGCTTGACCTTGATGTACTCGATCCATCAGTATTCTGCGGAACGGGTACTCCTGAAGCTGACGGTGTTTCTTTCCGTGAACTTATAGATGCTATAAGAAAAATTTCAGAGTTGAATATAGTAGGTCTTGATATGAATGAGCTTTGTCCTATATATGACCAGAGTGGTGCTTCTACTGCTCTTGCATGCAAACTGCTCAGAGAGATACTGCTTTTCATATATTAATTAAACAATCAAGGAGGAATAAAAATTGGGTAGAGCTTTAATTATTGGTGCAGGTGGCGTTGCAAGTGTCGTTGTACACAAGTGTTGCCAGAACAGTGACGTTTTTGAAGAAATTTGTATTGCAAGCAGAACAAAATCAAAATGTGATGCTTTAAAAGAAAAACTTGACGGTGGTAAAACAGTCATTACTACTGCTCAGGTTGACGCTGATAACGTAAGTGAACTTGTTGAACTTATGAAAAGCTACAAACCTGATATTGTTATAAATGTTGCACTTCCGTATCAGGACCTCACTATTATGGACGCATGTCTTGAATGCAAGGTTGACTATGTTGACACTGCAAACTACGAACCTCTTGATACTGCAAAATTTGAATACAAGTGGCAGTGGGCTTATCGTGAAAAATTTGAAAAAGCAGGAATAACAGCACTCCTCGGCAGTGGTTTTGATCCGGGCGTTACAGGTGTATTTTCTGCTTATGCAATGAAACATTACTTTGACGAGATCCACTATATAGATATTCTTGACTGCAACGGCGGTGACCATGGTTACCCATTTGCAACAAACTTTAACCCTGAAATAAATATCCGAGAAGTTTCTGCAAACGGAAGCTATATAGAAAACGGTAAATGGGTTGAAACAAAACCTATGGAGATCAAACGTGAATATGATTTCCCGCAGGTAGGTAAAAAGGATATGTACCTTCTCCACCATGAAGAACTTGAATCCCTTGCACTTAACATCAAAGGTATCAAGAGAATAAGATTTTTCATGACATTTGGTCAGAGTTATCTCACACATCTCAAATGCCTTGAAAACGTTGGTATGACATCTATCGAACCTATCGAATACGAAGGAATGAAGATAGTTCCGCTCCAGTTCCTTAAAGCAGTGCTTCCTGACCCTGCAACACTCGGTCCAAGAACTGTAGGAAAGACAAATATCGGCTGTATCTGCCACGGTGTAAAGGACGGCAAACCTGTTTCTTACTATGTATATAATGTTTGTGACCATCAGGAATGTTACAAGGAAGTAGGCTCACAGGCTATTTCTTATACAACTGGTGTACCTGCAATGATCGGTGCTATGATGGTTATGACAGGCAAATGGAAGAAACCAGGTGTTTATAATATTGAAGAATTTGATCCGGATCCGTTTATGGAAGAACTCAACAAATGGGGTCTCCCTTGGGTTGAAGACTTTACCCCTGTTCCGGTTGACTGATTTTTACGAGAGGATTTTTATTAGAAATGCTTAATTTTAACCCAGATGATTTAAAGACACCCTGCTATGTTGTCGATGAAAAATTACTTACTTCAAATCTTGAAGTACTTGATTTGGTTCAGAAAAGAACCGGTTGCAAAATATTACTTGCACAAAAATCATTTTCAATGTATTCCGTATATCCGCTTATAGCAAAATATCTGTACGGAACAACTGCCAGCGGGCTTTTCGAGGCACGTCTCGGATACGAGAAAATGGGTAAACCATTCGGTAAAGAAACTCATGTCTTCTCCCCTGCTTTTTTAGATGAAGAATTTGATGAAATAATAGAGTATTGTGATCATATCGTCTTCAACTCATTTGCACAGTGGAATAAATTTAAGGATAAAATTAAAAACAGCGGTAAAAACATTAACTGCGGAATAAGAATAAATCCGGAATACTCCGAAATAGAAACTGACATATATAACCCATGCTTTACAGGTTCAAGACTCGGAACTACACTAGACAATTTCGATGAAAACTCCCTTGACGGCATCTCAGGACTTCATTTTCATACAATGTGCGAACAAAATTCCGATACTCTCAAACGCACAATAAAAGTTGTCGATGAAAAGTTCGGAAAATACCTTGCAAATATGAAATGGATAAACTTTGGTGGCGGTCATCATATAACAAGGGACGACTATGATATAGACACACTATGCGAGTGTATAAATTATTTCAGGGACAAGTACGGACTTGAAGTTTATCTTGAACCGGGCGAAGCTGTTGCATTAAACAGCGGATTTCTTGTAACAACAGTTCTTGATACGTTAAAAAACGGCATTGACATCGCAATAACTGACGCATCAGCCGCATGCCATATGCCTGATGTACTGGAAATGCCATACAGACCTAATATCATAGGCAGTGACCTTCCGGATAAAAAAGAATTCACATACCGTCTTGGCGGTAATACCTGCCTTGCGGGCGACATTATCGGTGATTACTCATTTGACCAGAAACTTAAAATCGGTGATAAGCTTGTACTATGCGACATGGCTATATATTCGATGGTAAAGAACAACACATTCAATGGTATGCGTCTTCCATCTATTGTACTATGCAAAGAAGATGGTTCTCTTGAAATTGTAAAAGAGTTCGGATATGATGAGTTTGAAAGAAGATTGTAATTAATAAAAAATTGTGCTCTTGCAAAACAAAATGCAAGAGCATATTTTTTTACTTATATTAAAAAAAAGCAAAACACGATATATAATGCAATGATCATACATCGTGTTTAATCTGACATTTCTTCAACGACCTTCTCTACCTGCGGTCTTACTTTTAAGAAGCATCTGACAAGCAGTGGGTCGAATTGTTTTCCGCTTTCGTTTTCAATAATCTTATAAACTGTACTGACAGGATAAGACTGTTTATAAGGTCTTTTTGATACCAGAGCATCAAAAACATCCACTACAGCCATAATCCTTGCACAAAGAGGAATATCAATATTTGAAAGACCTTCAGGATAACCTGTTCCGTCCCATTTTTCATGATGATAAAGTGCAAGCTCTCTTGCAAGATGATAATACTCCAGGTCATCAAGCCCTGATAATGTATCATCTAATATCTGCGCACCGAGAACCGTATGCTTTTTCATTATTTCAAATTCCTCATAGGTAAATCTGCCATTTTTATTCAATATACTGTCCGGAACCGCCACTTTTCCAATATCGTGCAAAGGAGCTGCAAGTTTAATATGTGATATATATGACGGAGTCAATATATCGGTGTATACATTATCCTTGACTAATCCTTTTATAAGAATATCAATGTACATACTGGTGCGCTTTATATGGCCACCAGTAACAAAGTCACGACTTTCAATAATATTGGCAAATCCCATAATGACTTTTTCCTGAACATCACGCAATTTCTCTGTCTGACGTTCAACCTCACATTCAAGATCTTTCTGATAGTTCTCAAGAAGATCTGTCTTCTCCCTTTCAGCCGTTACATCATAAAACCAAACAACAAACCCCATTACCTTGTTTTTGCTTTTAATATTTTTTATTTCAGGTTTATAATATTTTCGATTTACGCACAATTCTTCCATATTGCGATTAACAACTATGTCAAATAATGAACCATCAAGAGAATCTATTTCATCATCAACAGAAAAACCTCTGAGCACCGGAAATAGATCTTTTGCTTTGTTATTGCACCCTTTGAATTTATAATTGTCATCTATGGCAATTACCGCGTCATCTATGGTATCATACGCCATAGCCTGAGCTGTATTGTTAAAATCATAAATATGCATTCTGTAAACAAGTCTAAGAGTCAAAATCTCAGATATAACAAGACCATATGGCAAAAGGAACATCTGAACTGATAACACTTTTTCAATAACATAAAGAACACATGGAACCATAATAATCAAAAACAACGATATTGTATTTTTATAGCTCCTTGATGTCGTCTTTTTTGTTATATTTATAATCGACATAACCAGAATGAACACAACATAGACTGCGAGCATGACCTTGAACATTATATTTCCAAGTCCGCTTTCCTTCTGAAGAAAAGCACCGGAATCATCTGAAATATACTCTACACTTTTATAAAAAAGATTATGTTTATCCATAGTCAATGCCAGAGTCATGATAGCAGAATTGGCAAGCAAAAGAAAAGCTCTTAGTATTTTTCTTATATATACATCGCAATATATAGCCGTAAATCTCAATACAAAATAAAAAACATTGCTTGTGCCTATATAAACGATCTTTTGTGCAAGATACGCTGAACTAAGGCTGTCTGCCTGTACAAGAAACCAATACCCTAATGTAGTAATAAATATACAACAGCAGGACATCAAAGTGAACTGCTGTTGTCGGCTTGATTTCTGACGCATAATCAGGAAAATACATATAATTGAAACAACCACACAGAAAGTAAGTGAATAGTAAACTACATTGTGCAACTGAATCATCCCCTTTAAAAATACATCACATACGCCCAATCACCTTTGCTAAATTTATTTGGCAAGCAATTCTTTGTATAAAACGATATATTTTTCAGATGACTTATCCCAACTGAAATCTTCCTTCATTGCTAAAGTAACAAGTTTCTTCCATTTCTTTTTATCTTCATACAATGATTTAGCTCTCAGACAAGAGTTAAGCATATCATGAGCATTATAAGTTTTAAAAGTAAATCCATTACCATTTTCATCGCCACAATCTCTGACAGAATCTCTTAATCCTCCTGTCTCACGAACTATCGGAATTGTTCCGTATCTCATTGAGATCATCTGAGCAAGTCCGCAAGGCTCATTTTGTGACGGCATTAAAAACATATCAGCCCCTGCATATATTTTTCTTGCTATTTCAGGAATAAATCCTATATTTACACTCACCTTATCAGGATATCTGTAAGCCATCTCGTTGAAGAAATCTTCATAAATCTTTTCACCACTTCCGATGATAGCAAACTTAAATCCGTTATCCACAAGTTCCTCAAATATATATTTCACAAGGTCAAGACCTTTGTGTGAAACAAAACGAGTAACTATACCGATTACCGGCTCATCGCCTTCCTGAAGGCCAAGCTCTTCAAGAAGTTTTTCTTTACAAACCTTCTTACCTTTAAGATTTGAAGAAGTAAAGTTTGCCGGAATGAGCGGATCTTTTTCAGGGTCATAGACTGTTGTATCTATACCGTTTAAAAATCCTGATAATTTATATTGTTTATTTATCAGTATTCTGTCAAGACCATACGCATACCATGGATCAAGAATTTCCCACGCATAACTTGGACTTACTGTTGTTATACGATCAGCTGCTTCGAAAGCACCCTTCATCATATTTACACAATCATCATAAATCAGAAGATCTGAATGATACATCGGTATTCCCATTATTTCATTTATAACTTCTGTACCATACTTTCCCTGATACTGTATGTTGTGTATAGTAAATACATTCTTTATATCTTCAAATCCCTGCTGATACTTGTAAAGAACCTGATAGTATACAGAAATAAGAGATGTCTGCCAGTCATTTGCATGAATTATATCCGGCTTAAAATCAATATACCTAAGCATTTCCAGAACGGCTCTTGAGAAAAATGTAAATCTCTCACAATCATCATAAAAACCGTACATGCCATCTCTTCCGAAATAATACTCGTTGTCAATGAGGTAATAAACTACTCCGTTATATATTGTAGTAAACACACCACAATATTGCTTTCTCCATGCAACGTCAACAGTAATATTTGTGAGATAGGTAAAATTGACTCTGAGCTGTGGCTTTATCCCTTTATAAAGAGGCATTACTACACGACATTCATGACCTTTACGACTTACCGCAGACGGAAGAGCTCCGCAAACATCAGCAAGTCCTCCTGACGCCATGAAAGGTAATGCTTCACTGGTTGCATATAAAATATTCATACTTCCCATACCTCCAAACGTTCTGATCAATCCAAAAATCAATCATCCTCGATTTTCTGGTTTTTCTTTATGAAGAGTGCATTTGATTTTGCAGCAGTCAGCAACTTATTTTTACCGACTTTAACCTTCTTGTCGGTGATAACTGCATGTAACTCTGCATTCTCTCCTATCTGAGTGTTCTGCATAAGTATGCAGTTTCTTACCTGCGCACCCTTAGCTACAGTTACTCCTCTGAAAAGTATGGAATTTTCAACTGTACCTTCTATTATACATCCATCAGCGATGAGTGAGTTTTTAACTTTAGCCCCATCTTTATATTTGGCAGGACCTGAGTCCTTTACCTTTGTATATATAGGTGATGCATCTATAAACAAATTCTTTTTGTTTTCCATATCGAGCAAATTCATATTTGCCTGATAATAAGAATTTATATCTTCTATTTTTTCGTAATAACCCTTATGTTCGTATCCGTAGATCTTGTAGTTTGCCTTGTTCTGCTGAAGAACCTGTCGGTCAAAACTTGCATATCCTTCCGGTGCAAATCTTTCTACTATCTTTTCAAGAATTTTTCTTTCAATAACAAACATATTAAGAGATCTGTTTGCCACACCAAGTATATCAGGATTTATGATAGCACTCTTTACCTTCTTGTCATCTCCGACCTCAAGAATAGTCGAAGCTCTTGAGCCTATACCCTTATCAGTAAACTGGTGTTTTGCATAAACAACTGTTATATCTGCATCGTTTCTTACGTGCTCTCTGATAACAGTTCTGAAATCAATTGTAGTTACAACATCACAATCCGCCATTACAACATATTTTGCGTTTGAGTTATGAACAAATGGAAGAACTCCCTCAAGAGCTTCTATTCTTCCTCTGTAAAGTCCGCTGTTATTATGACTGAAAGGGGGAAGCAAATGAAGTCCGCCATTTTTTATAGATAAGTCCCATTCTCTGCCTGAGCCAATATGATCAAGCAGTGACTGATAGTTTGACTTTGTTATTACACCAACTTCAGGTATTCCTGAATTGGCCATATTGGAAAGTGGAAAATCGATTAATCTGTATCTTCCGCCAAATAATATTGAACCCATTGTTCTTACAGTAGTAAGTTCTGAAATAGATTCATCATGCATATTTGCAAAAATTATTCCTAGTACATCATTATAAATCACTTAATATATCCCCCTTAATCTCTTTACATAGCCGGTATCATTTGTCCCGGAGTTACTACTATTCCGGATGATATCGTTTCGCCATGACCAATTACCGCTATCTCATACTCTGTCTTTTTGCCACTGTTTCTTGTAATTTCCTCATCAGATACGCCTATTTTCGCACCTTTTTCTATCACAGCATCTTCACCGATTATTGCATATCTGATAACTGCACCTGACTGAATAACAGCGCCGGGCATTATTACACTATGATCAACAATAACATTTTCTTCTATTGTAACACCGGAATAGATAACCGAATCATTGATTATTCCGTTTACGTTACATCCATCACATACAAGTGAATTATTTACACTTGCTTCCTCACCTATATACTGAGGTGGCAAACTGAGATTTCTGGAGTATATTTTCCATTCAGGATCGTAAAAGTCGATAACATCAGAATCAAGTATATCCATGTTTGCTTCCCACAAACTGCGAAGTGTGCCAACATCTTTCCAATAACCTTCAAAAGCAAAAGCAAACAGCTTTTCGCCGTCTGATAGCATTGCAGGAATTATTTCCTTACCAAAATCCTTTGACTCGCCATTCTTTTCATTCTCAATAAGATATTTTCTTAATCTTTCCCATGTGAATACATAGATACCCATTGATGCAAGTGTAGATTTAGGCTGTTTTGGCTTCTCTGTAAAATTAATGATTCTTTCATTGTCATCACAAGTCATTATTCCAAATCTTGATGCTTCCTCAAGTGGAACATCAAGAACCGCTATAGTTGCATCTGCGCCTTTTTTCTTATGGAATTCGACCATTTCAGAATAGTCCATCTTATAGATATGATCGCCTCCGAGAATGATGATATATTCCGGATCATATCTTTCGATAAAACGCATATTCTGATAAATCGCATTTGCAGTTCCTTCATACCATGAACTGCCTGATGCAGTCTGATATGGCGGTAAAATGTGAACACCTCCACGTAATCTGTCAAGATTCCATGGCTGTCCGTTTCCAATATAATCATTTAGTTCCAGTGGCTGATACTGTGTAAGTACACCTACAGTATCTATTCCCGAATTTGTGCAGTTTGATAATGGAAAATCTATTATTCTGTATTTTCCTCCAAAAGGAACTGCGGGCTTAGCCATCTTCTGTGTCAAAGCATATAATCTGCTCCCCTGACCACCTGCCAGCAGCATTGCTATACATTCCTTCTTCATACGTATTACTTCCTCCCTATTTCACCTGATAATTTCTTGTCTTCTGACTTTTTGGAAGACACTTTTTCAGTGCCGTCATATTTAAGATACATAACTGACAAAGGTGGCAATGTCAGTGAAATGCTCTGGTCATAGCCATGCATTTTTTTATCGTCGCTGATGTAAATCTTTTTAGCAACACCGCTTCCGCCAAACTCCTTGGCGTCTGAATCGAATACTAACTTATATTTTCCCTTTTCGGGAATACCGATAGAATAATTTTCTCTCTGTACAGGAACAAAATTGCAGATAACAATAATTTCATTTCCCTTATCATCAATACGTCTGAAAGAAATTACACTCTGTTTATAGTCGTCATTCGATATCCACTTGAATCCACCCCATGAGTTATCATTTTCCCACATTGGTGAATTGTCAAGATAAAACTTGTTTAACTTGCAGTTAAAACTCTGCAACTGAGCGTAAGAATTATTTTCGAGAATTGCCCAATCAAGCTCTTCTTCATAATTCCATTCTTTACGCTGTCCGAACTCCTGTCCCATGAACAGAAGTTTCTTTCCCGGATGTGCCATCATATAGCACATAAATGCTCTGTATGAACTAAATTTCTTTTCTTCGGTATCTCCGCTCATTTTCTGAAGTAATGAACATTTACCATGAACGACTTCATCATGAGAAATCGGCAATATAAAGTTTTCCGAGAAACAGTAGAAAAATGAAAACGTGATCTTATCATGATTGAAAGCTCTGTATACAGGATCAAGCGACATATACAAAAGCATATCATTCATCCAGCCCATATTCCATTTGTAATTATAACCGAGTCCACCGACATCTGTTGGTTTAGTAACCATCGGCCAGGCGGTAGATTCCTCTGCGATCATAAGAGTATTCGGATCATTCAGGAAGACAGCTTCATTAAGACGTTTAAAAAATTCAACTGCTTCGAGGTTTTCTTTACCTCCATAAATATTTGGAGTCCATTCTCCGTCACGTCTGTCGTAATCAAGATAAAGCATAGAAGCAACGGCATCTACTCTGAGACCGTCAAGATGAAATTCATTTATCCAGTAACAAGCATTTGAAATAAGGAAAGACCTGACAGGTCCTTTTCCGTAATCAAATACATGTGTTCCCCATGCTTTATGTTCACGTTTGTTCGGATCCTGATATTCATAACAGAAAGTACCGTCAAACTTATAAAGTCCATGCGCATCTTTAGGAAAATGTGCAGGAACCCAGTCAAGAATAACACCAATGTCATTATGATGGAACATATCTATCATACACTTGAAATCATCCGGTGTTCCGTATCTTGAGGTCGGAGCATAATAACCTGTTACCTGGTAACCCCACGAACCATCAAACGGATGCTCTGTCAACGGCATGAATTCAATATGTGTGTATGACATTTTCTTTAGATATGGTATTATCTGTTCCGCAAACAAAGAGTAGCTGTAAAAAGTAGAACCGATATTTTTCTTCCATGAGCCGAGATGAACCTCGTATATATTTATCGGTCCTTTGTAAACTTCATGAGAACTTTTTCTCTTTAACCATTTTGAATCATTCCAGACATACTGTGACTCATAAATTTTAGATGCAGTAGCCGGTCTTGTTTCAAAATGACAGGAATATGGATCTGATTTAAGAATAATATCACCATCTACAGTCTTTATGCTGTATTTGTACAACTCATACTGTTCAAGTGCCGGAATCTGAATTTCCCATATTTCTGCGGATATTTTATACATCGGATCAGCTTCATGGTCCCATTCGTTAAACGGACCTACCAGTGAAACTTCCAGTGCATTTGGGGCCCAGACTCTGAAACAGTGAAGATCCTGTCCGGAACCCTTTATCCTGTGTACACCGAGAAATTTGTAAGCTTCGTAATTTTCTCCGTTTTGAAATAAATAAATTGGCATATCATAATTTGCGTCTGTTTTTACAAAATCTTTCATCAAATCGCCCTCCCACAACTACTTTATATTTTAACAGAATATAAAAAATTAATCAAGTCTTTTGACGAATTTTCTGTACATTTGTGTAATTACAATATGATAAAAAAATTTAATCGTGCAATTTGCCATGTTAAATATGCGTATGTTTGTACAAATATCCAAAAACGAAAGTTAAATAATATATCATTTCACGCTTTTTGACTTATGATTTTTGCAACGATCACGCTTACATCATCATTCGACACTTTTTGTGCAACATTACATATGTTACCCGAAATATCACTTACATCTTTTCTTGAATCCATCATTTCTTTTTTTGCAATAGTGTATACCTCTTCAGGTACACCGTCTGAAAACAAAGCTACCATATCATTCACTTTCAAGGAAAAACATCTGGAATAACATTCTGCATTTCCTGATACGCCAAGAGGAAATGTCTGTGCTGTAACACTTGAAACAGACGAATTTCTTCTGAACAGAGTAGCACCTGCTCCTGCCTTATATAATGTAACATTACCGCTGTCAAGATTAATTTTTGCAATATCCATAGTAGCAGAAAATTCTTCTTTTCCCTGCATTATCATAGCAGAATTAACTATCTTTACACTTTCTTCAGCACCTACTCCTCCAAGAATAAGCTCCTTTACCTGTCTGACTGTTGCTTTTGAATATTCAGATGCATTCTTTCCGGTTCCTGCACCATCTGATATAACAAGATATACATTTCCTGAATCATCCTTAAAACAATCACAGGTATCACCGTTAGGTTCACCTTCATTCATGCTTTTCTGAGAAATATAGGTTTCTACATTGTATTTCGGACGTTCTGTTATAAGAAAACGCATTTCATCATTGTCGTAATTTTTTACACAATCAAATGTTTTCTCAAATTCTTCTCCTAATACTTTATATATTCTGTATCCGTTTATAAAAGCATTCTTAGAACAGTATACTTCTATTACAAGTCGCTTACTGCCATTATAATATGCAGCAACTGAGTTAAATCCTATGTCATTTTCTATAAGACATTTTTTTGTGCGTTCAGTTATTCTTTTATCCGGAACAAATCCGCATACCACATCTGCTGAAATACCTTTTATAATTTCTGCTGATGTACGCAACTGCTCGTTAAATACATTTCTGGAAACACGTATACATCCGGCTGTTGTTATATCAACAAGCTGATTGTTTATCATATTTCTGAATTCATAAATTATCTCATCAGTTCTGAAACAGTAATCAAATTCTTCGGGTATATCTGCTAATGATATATTTTTATTTGAGGCAACTTTTGAAAATACATCATAAGTTGTGCTGTTACGGCACCCCCAGCAGTAATTTTTTCCGGAACATTCCTTGCATACGTAATTGTACACAGTTCTGATATTTCCCTCACTTGAATACGTAACAGTCTGATCAGTGTCACCAGCAAACATATTTTCTCCGGCTTTTGAAAGTGCATCAGCCATTGCGCGCATTCTGAATGATGCAAAACGCTGAAGTTCACCATCCATATCAGAACAACATGATATATGATTTTCTTCTACATGAATTTTCTCAACCGGAATAAAACAAAATATAACTGAACCTATAACTATATCAATATACGAAACTATATCACTCATCGAATAACCTGCTACTGCTCCGCTGAGAATATTTACAATCAGAAATGCTGCCGCCGCAGTTCCCCTTTTGTACTTCATAAAAATACCCGAAGCTATTCCCGAAACCCCAAGAAATACTGTTGCGTGAAGATTTCCTGCACCGCACATAAGCAATGTTACCGATACAAGAGCACCCGATATCGCTCCTCCGGCACATCTGTAATTTCTGGAATATGAAAGTATCACAACAACAGCGATGATTCTTCCTATATTAAGTCCTGCTACCGAAAATGAAGAACATACAGCTATCAGAATAAAGTACACTGTTGCCGCTATATATTTATCAGATGCGATCACAGCTCTTATATCTTTTGTTGAGCCAAACAAAACAGAAAGATAGTATGTAACTACACCCGATACCGATACGACATAAAAATAATTAAAAAGTATCCTGTAATCAAATCCGTAAAGAATAAAATCCACCATATACGAAAGCAATGTACACAGAGTAGCCATTATTGCATTTTTTAAAGGAGTAACTTTTAACGATGAACATTTCAGGACAACCATTGCTACTACAGCCAGTGCAAAAGGTAAAGTATACACATCAGGAAAAAGCATATATGAAAATATACTGCCGGCCATAACAGCTATCGAAAAAACCGGCGACAAAGCTCCGGCAAATGAAATAGCAAAGGGTGATTTCATCAGACCAAAACTTGTGAGTGAAACAAAAAATGCACAAACAAAACATACTATAAATTTGATTACAGATGTTTTATTAACATTTGCAGATTTTTTTAAAACAGATCGAGATACCATAATTTTGACATTCCTTTCAAGCAGTAAATGCTTATTACCAATATTTTGTATCCATATTTTAACACATTATACCATAAAAAAATGTCGAAAAAGGTACTCGTTCAAAATTTATTGATATTCTTTGAGTTTTTTAGAAAAATCAATCAGTGTTTCCATATCAAACTGCTCTATTCTCATATTTTCATTAAGTCCCATATCACTTAAAACACTGTAAACTGTCTGCTTATTTATATTCATCATTGAACAAAGAGAGTTTGCTATAGTTTTTCTTCTTTGAGAAAAGGCTGATTTTACAACCGTAAAGAAAAATTTTTCATCGTCTGCATTAAGTTGATATTTCTTTTTGATATCTATACGTATAACAGCCGAATCAACATTTGGTGCCGGCATAAAACTTCCTCGTGAAACGTTAAAAAGAAGAGATGCATCACCGTAATAGTTTACAGCTGTAGTTATTGCTCCGGACTTTCTTGTTCCGACCTGAGCACATATTCTGTCAGCGGCTTCTTTCTGTACCATTACAGTTATAGAATCTATTCCTGCACCACTTTCAAGGAAATACATTATTACAGGTGAAGTTATATAGTATGGCAGATTTGCGCAGACTGCTACATTCATACCTTCAAACTCATCATTTATAAGTTTATGCAGATCGATATTCATTATGTCTTCATTTATTATTTTGATATTATCATATTCTGACAGAGTTTCTGACAATATCGGCATAAGTCGCTGGTCTATTTCTATAGCAACAACTTTATCGGCTCTTTTGGCAAGCTCTGATGTAAGTACACCTATACCCGTTCCGACTTCTATGACACCAAAACCTTTTTTTGCATTGCCCATTTCTGCAATTCTCGGACACACAGAAGGATTTATCAGAAAGTTCTGGCCTAAACCTTTTGAAAAATTAAAATTATGTCTTGCAAGCAACTCCTTTACAAAACCTATGTTCGTAAGATTATCCATTAAAATATCAACCTTTCAAAAAAATATATACATAAAAAAGTATTGCAATAAATTAAAAAATCCTTTATAATTATATTATTCATAAAAAATATAAAGGGGGTTTTTTTGTGACAAGATGCGACAAAATAAATTACTATCTTGATATTGCCGAGACTGTACTTAAACGTGGAACTTGTTTAAGAAGAAATTTTGGTGCTATCATAGTAAAAAATGATGAAATCATCTCCACAGGATATGTCGGTGCTCCAAGAGGCCGTGCAAACTGTTCCGATCTCGGATACTGCACACGAGAAAAACTCAATATCCCAAAAGGAGAAAGATATGAACTGTGTCGCTCTGTTCATGCAGAAGCAAATGCAATAATATGTGCGCCTCGCCACGAAATGATCGGCGCAACGATATATCTTGCCTGTCATGATGCCAAAACAGACGTATTGTACGGAAATGTCGAACCTTGTTCGATGTGCAAGCGTCTTATTATAAATGCAGGAATAGAAAAAGTAATCGTAAGAACAACACCTTCCGAATACAAAATAATAGACGTGGATTCTTGGATAGAAAACGACGAATCCCTTACACTCAACAACGGATATTGATATAATATCATATTTCATGAGATTTTACAAGCATATAAGCAACATCTGTCTGCTGATATATCGCTCGTAATACAAAACACATAATTTGTTATTTTAAAATTCTTTATCAAAAAGACCATATTATTTTTAATGTTTTCTATATATTTTTTTAAATATTATAGAAATATTATTTAATATATGTTATAATTAATTTGTTATATTATTTTATTTCTTAATTTTAAAATATAATTTTATGAATAATCAAACAAGAGGTGAACCAGGATTATGGGTGATTTATTTTCACAAAATACAATTGATGATACTCGTCTTAAGAAAAGTCCTACCGAAAATAATGGTATGGAAGGTTTTTCTTTTGGAAACAATGAGAAAAAAATCAAAAATTACGACTTTAAAATGCCCCAGAAATTCACTAAAGAAGATTTGAAGCTTATCAAAGATATCAATGAAGCTTACGCACGGCTTATAGCTAATTATCTTACATCTATAACTAGGTTATACTGTCATGCATCGGTACTGGATGTTCGTGAACAGAAATATCATGAATTTAGTGACACTCTGAGCGAATATACTATCACCGGTGTAGTAAATCTCGGAATAGATAACACAAATATCATGGATGCAGAATGCACCATACAATTTTCAAATGAGTTGACATATTCACTTATTGACAGATTGATGGGCGGACTAGGGGTACCGCTCGAATCATTACGTGATTTTACCGAGATAGAAATTGCTTTGATGAAAAATATTCTTGAAAGACTTTCTTCACATCTTCAGGAAGCATGGTCCGGATATATGGATATTTCTCCGACACTTGCCAAAATAGAAACAAACTCCAAACTTACAAAAACTATCGGACCTGAAGAAGTAACAGTAACCGCTGTTATAGAAGTTGTACTTGATAAAGTTAAAAGCAATATCACTGTAAATATTCCGGCCGTTAATATGGAAGAAATAATGCTCCATTTCTCCAGAAGATATGTAAGAACTTCAAAACGCGCTGTAGACGAAGGAATAAAAAATGAGCAACGAAACAATATTCTTAAAGGTGTGCGTAACTCAACGCTGACACTTAACGCTATTCTTGCAGAAACACAGATTGATCTCAGTGATATATTGTCACTACAGGTAAATGACATTATTCCTTTAGACGTTCCTATAACACAGAATGCCGTTATAAAAATCAATAATGTTCATTGGTTTAACGCTAAGCCCGGCGTAAGTGGAAATAAAAAAGCAATAAAAATTATTGATGTATGCGATACTACAGAGGGGGATGAAGAAAATGCCGAACAATAATATTAACAATGAATTAAAACGTAATTTATCAGAAACTTATAATTATACTATGGGAGCTGCTTCAAATGCTGTTACTTCTCTTATAAGTACGAAGTGTCAGATAATCGACTCATCTGTAACGGAATGTAGCATATCTGAACTTCAATATTCTGAATATGATCCGGCCGTAATTGTAAGAACAAGTTATAACGGCTCATTAACCGGTTCCTCAGTGATGGTTTTCAAGCTTAACGATATACAGCTTATACTGAATCAACTTATGGGTAAACCACCGGTAATATCTCCGGATTTCAGATTTGATGCGATAAATACATCTGCATTAACCGAAATAATGAATCATATGCTTAATTCTTCGTCACTTGAATTATCAAAGATAGTCCATGCAGGCGTTACAACTTCCACACCGGAAATACATACTGATTCCGACGGAAGTATAGAAAAATTACTCGGTCTTGAACCATTTGACAATGTTTGTGTTATAACTTCCCGTCTTGTTATTGAAAACGTTGTAAACAGCAAATTTATGACAGTGATTACGCTTGATACTGCTTCAGATATCTCTGAAAAAGCTAATGACGAATTGAAAAAAAGAAGACCTCCGGAAATAATGATGTCAAAGCCCTCTTCTTTTTCTGTTTCACCAAATCAGCCACCTGTATCATTTTCTTCTTTCCAGAATACATTGTCACAGGAACAGCTTAATAACTTACAGCTTCTTATGAATGTTCCGCTCGAACTTTCAATAGAAATAGGCTCCACACAGAAAAAGGTAGATGACATACTTTCATTTACACAAGGTACGGTACTTGAACTTGATTGCCCTGCCGATGCACCGGTAAATGTTATAGTAAATGGTCATCTTATCGCAAGAGGAGATGTAGTTGTAGTAGATGATTACTTTGCAGTAAGAATAACAGAAATACTTCAGTCAAATCTCCTTGATACACTTAAAGATAATTCTTTAAAATAATAAAATAAAAACAAATCCCGAAACGATTTTGATTTAAACGTTTTGGGATTTGTTTTTTATTTATTAACTTTTATGCTTCCTGCAAAACTTCTTTATTTTGGCTGTCAGTCACATTTTTTTCTTTTCCTAAGACAATATACAATATCATCAATACAAAACTTATTGATATAATAATCAGATTTATAGTGATAAGCTTATCGGTAAGTTCATTGAACAAACCGGTCATAGCCGCAAACACATGTTTTGCCTTTATTGCAAATCTGTCAAAATAATCTGTAACTTTAAGATATATACAAACTGCCAGGAAAATCACAGCAGATGTACCTGCTGAAATACTTATCCAGTAAAGACTATTAAAAAGATTTTTATTGTTTGCTATAATAATAATTATTATGAGTACAAATGATGCTATAATTGAAACTATCATCATTATATCAATATAATCATATACTTTCTTGGCATATCTGAGATATCCCGCAGCATCAATAG
The DNA here is from genome assembly GCA_015066745.1 of Ruminococcus sp. Lineage (GTDB taxonomy): Bacteria > Bacillota > Clostridia > Oscillospirales > Ruminococcaceae > HUN007. Next base: position 34,666 of record SVNW01000031.1, read on the forward strand.
TAATAAACTGATAAACATCAGCTGTTTCTGTTATAAACTTATCTGCTGTTTCATAAACATCAGATGTTTTCTCATAAAAGGCGTCATCTTTTTCATAATTAATAGAATTTGCGTACTCCTCAAAAAAAGTATCTATAGATTTTTTGAGCGGTACGAGTTTTTCTCTGCAGGTTTCATAATCAAGTTTTTTTGCCTTGCCTTTTATATACTTGAATGCATCTTCAACACAGCCTGTTACCATTTCTTTTACAGCAGGATTATTTACCACTTCCATATACACTTCCGATGGTATTCCTGTTGAGTTTACTTCTGTTTCATAACGTTCTTCTATAACTTCGTATACTTTTGTACCGATATCTTTTTCTTCGATAACATCTACATATGTATCAGTATTCAGCACATAGTACTTTGCAAATAACGAACCTTGTACCGCAGTAACCGTAAAAAAGAGCAGTATAGTTACAACTACACACAAAATATAATTTCTTAATCTATGCATATCACACCTCAATTATAAAAAGCTTTTTCAACCGGTTCACATATAACAGCTATTCTCTTGTCTGATGAACCCAGAACCTGTTTTACACAAGTATACAGTGTAAGCTTTTCTTCTTTTGCCGGCGCTACATAGGTCTTGTCCGTCTTTACAAACTCAACCTGTTTTTTCACCTCATATGTAAACTCACCATAATTTGTGTTTATTACTACAGTATCGCCTTCTTTAAGTTTATTCAGATCCTCAAAAAATGTATTTACATGTGCGTCTATAACTGCATTTCCGACTTCGCCGACAACTGCTGACGATGACATCTGACAAGCACCTTTTTTAAGAAGTTCGTTGTCACTGCCCCAGTAAACAGGTACATAAAGATCAATAGCTTCACACTTTAATGTTGCATACTGCTCACCGAAAGTCGGAAAAATTACTTCTCCTGTCTGACTGACAGAAGCTTGCGGATCTTTTGTGTATTCTTTTACTTCGTCATTCATCTCTTTTAAAAGATCAGATGCCGGAGTTGTCATTTTCATATTATCACTAAAAGCAATATTTATATATGTTGTAAGCTTGTTATAAGGCTTTATTCCCAGAACAATCGTCAGTGCCGTGCATATCATAAAAATAAGTATAGGAGTAATGATAAGAACGGCGAGCGGTGTGTATCGTCCTGATTTTTTTTGTTTTTCCTTCATTTCACCTGATATTCCTCTCATGAATTATGTCAATCAATATGCTTTCTCTGCCATAAAGCAAATGTTGCTATACCTGATACTGATATCAGTATAACGGACAATGCACCGACAACAAGCATAGTGTAATCTATACCGGTGTCGTCAACAATTACTCCTACAGATGATATATCAACGATTTCACCATTGTTATTCACTACACTGTACTTTAATGTATCATTTGTAAGTGAATCTACTGTAACATTCATTCCGAGTTCAGAGCTTGCATCTATAAGCTTGTTTATTATCTCAAGCTGAGTTTCCCTGTCAAGGTCTTTTATTATCTGATTCTGTTCGGCAGGTGAAAGACCGGCTATGTATTCCTTCTTCTCTTCATCTGTAAGTGATGCAAAATCTTTTTTCTCGGTTTCCAGGACAGGTGCATTTTCGACCGGTGCTTGTTCTAGCGGTTGTGATTCTGCCGGTTGTGACGGATCCGGAACAACATTTTCAACCGGTGGTTGCGGTTCTGTCTGTACCGGTTGTTCTGTTTCAGTCGGTTGCTTCGGAACTTCAACCTGAATCCCGGAATTGTTGAGATGATTTATTATCTCTTCTTCCTTCATTCCTGCAAAACTGCCTATTATTGCAATCATAGAATCATACTGTTCAGATGTAAATGTACCTGACTGAAGATAATTTATTCCCTGCTGAACTAAAGTTTCAGGCAAACCGGCATTTCTTGCTGCGGCTACAACGTCATCTTTTGAAGTGGCTGAAATATTTAAAGAACCACACAATCCTCCGGCCATCATCGCTGACAGCGTAAATGACAAAATCAAATTTTTGATATTTCTCATCAACAAACCTTCTTTCTTTTTACTATCTACTTTGTTTATATGTCATGATAAATTTGTCTTATTACAGACAAATTTATTATATCATATAACAATGCAGATTTCAACAGATAATTACAGGAAACACGCAAATCAATTTTCCCCAACGACTCTCACAATACAATTGGAATCGATAAGGCAGTCAAGCATAATATTGGAAATGGCACGTTTGGTTTTAGTGCGTTCTTTGAAAAGTTTAATAAGATTAA
>SVNW01000032.1 GCA_015066745.1 Ruminococcus sp.
TTATACCCGCACGTTTTAAACAATTAAACGAACGTACCGATAAGTCAAGTTCCTCAATGGTCATCTCAAGGATTTTTTCTTTACCCTTATCGTCTTTTTCGACTAATACTTCAGCTATACATGCTTCTTCTGAAAGATCAATGAACAGCTTCAGATGCTCGTTGAGGAGATTGGCTGCCTGAGAAATTGCTTCCTTAGCTGAGATAGTACCATCTGTCCAAACCTCTAAAGTAAGCTTGTCAAAGTCAGTTACCTGACCAAGTCGAGTATCTTCTACATGATAATTAACCTTTAAAACAGGAGTATATATACTATCAACAGCAATCACATCTATAGGCATACTGATGATCTGCTTATTACGTTCAGCCGAAACATAGCCTCTGCCTCTGTCTAAAGTAATTTCCATATATAATTTAGCATCTTTGCTAAGTGTGGCAATATGCATTCCCGGATCAAGTATATCAACTTCAGAATCGGTCTTTATATCGCCCGCTGTTACTTCACACTCGCCCTCAGCTTCAATAAATATTGTCTTTGGACCATCGCTGTGAAGCTTAGCTGTTAAGCCCTTTATGCTAAGGATGATTTCTGTAACGTCTTCCTTAACACCCGGAATTGTCGAAAGCTCATGATGTACTCCGTCAATTTTTACTGACGTAACAGCAACACCCGGCAGTGAGGAGAGTAATACTCGTCTTAAACTGTTACCAAGTGTTATACCATATCCACGTTCAAGTGGTGATAAAACGAACTTACCATACTTGCCGTCACTTTTGAGATCAACGGTTTCTATTTCCGGTTTTTCTATTCTTTCAAGCATAAAAACCCTCCTATTTCGCAATCAGATTAATAGTAATTAGTCGTTTGAACGTTAAAATATTCAATAAATCAATCAGATTACTTAGAATACAACTCAACGATCAAATGCTCTTCTACTTCATAGTCAAGGTCTTCCTTAACAGGCATACGAACGATCTTAGCTGAGAAATCTTCCTTGTTAGCTTCGAGCCAGAGTGGAACTACTCTGCCATTTGTAGCTTCAACGATTTCCTTGAACTTAGCGCTCTTTCTGCTGTTTTCTCTGAGTGAAATAACATCACCCGGCTTGATTCTGTAAGAAGGAATATCAATTTTCTTACCATTTACGCTGAAGTGACCATGAGTAACAAGCTGTCTTGACTCACGTCTTGTTGTAGCGAGACCCATTCTGAATACAACGTTATCAAGTCTTGATTCAAGAATTGTGATAAGGTTTGTACCAGCCTGACCCTGCTGCTTTTCAGCGATCTCAAAGTAATGATAGAACTGTTTTTCAAGAACACCATATATGAATTTAAGCTTCTGCTTTTCTTTAAGCTGCATACCATATTCAGAAACTTTCTTTCTGTTACCCTGGTCGCCTTTACGCTTAGATTCCTTTGCAACACCCATAACCATTGGGCTGATTCCTAAATACTTACATCTCTTAAGAAGTGGTTCTTTACTAATAGCCATTGCTATTACCTCCGTTTTTTAAAAAATATCGAATTTTCAAATTTTATCCGACACCAAGCAAACATTAGCTCAGTTTCATATTCATGCTAAAAATATATACAAAAACTACACACGTCTTCTCTTTGGAGGACGGCATCCGTTGTGTGGGATCGGTGTTACGTCTTTGATCATCTTTACTTCGAGACCTACTGTCTGAAGTGCTCTGATAGCAGCTTCACGACCTGAACCAGGACCCTTTACGTAAACTTCAACAGACTTAAGACCATGTTCCATAGCAGCCTTAGCAGCTACTTCTGCAGCATTCTGAGCAGCAAATGGTGTAGATTTTCTTGAACCTCTGAAACCTAAACCGCCTGAGCTTGCCCATGAAATAGCGTTACCCTGAACATCAGTGATAGTAACAATTGTGTTGTTGAAAGTGGACTGGATATGAACAGCGCCATTTTCAATGTTTTTACGCTCTCTGCGTCTTTTAACTGTAACTTTCTTCTTCTGCTGTGCCATTGTTCATTTCCCTCCTTACTTCTTCTTGTTAGCTATTGTCTTAACAGGACCCTTACGAGTTCTAGCGTTTGTCTTAGTACGCTGTCCTCTTACAGGGAGACCCTTACGATGACGAATACCACGATAGCAGTTTATTTCAACAAGTCTCTTGATGTTGAGTGCAACTTCTCTTCTGAGATCACCTTCAACATTGCAATTCTTGTCAATATACTCACGAAGCTTGTTTTCTTCTTCATCTGTAAGATCTTTAACTCTTGTGTCAGGATTAACACCTGTTTCAGCTAAAATCTTCTTAGCAGTTGTGTTACCAATACCGAAAATGTAAGTAAGAGCAATTTCAACTCTCTTATTCTTCGGTAAGTCAATACCAGCTATTCTTGCCATTAACTAATTGCACCTCCATTTGTGGACTAAATATTAGCCCTGTCTTTGTTTATGCTTTGGATTTTCGCAGATAACCATGATTCTTCCTTTGCGCTTGATTACCTTACACTTCTCGCACATTGGCTTTACTGAAGGTCTAACTTTCATCGAAAATACCTCCTTTTGATAGTTAGAAAAAGGAACATACCCTTGTAAAGTTTATTTACTTCTCCAGGTAATTCTGCCTCTTGTCAGGTCATAAGGTGACATTTCAACAGTTACCTTATCACCGGGCACTATACGAATATAATTCATTCTTAACTTGCCTGATATATGAGTCAGGATCTTGTGACCGTTTGGCAATTCAACACGAAACATCGCGTTAGGAAGTGCCTCGACCACTGTTGCTTCAACCTCGATAGAATCTTCTTTTGCCATAATCTAAACCTCACTTTCATTTACCGAACAATCAATGTTCTTAAGTACCATCTTAAGCTTTTTATTAGTAATATCATTAATATCAATCACAGTGCCTGTCATTTTCAGATGCTTAATACTTTTTTTCTTAGGTCCGGAAAGTTTCCTCGTCCTGCCATCAGATATCAAAACATATTTTCTGTCATCTGATATTTCAGTTACAACAAAGTAAATACCTTTGTCACGTCCTGCGATAGCCTTAACTACCATACCCTTTACTATTTCCACAATATCCTCCGATTTATGGCTGAGTCAAAATAACGACGCCCTCTGAAGTTATTGCTATAGTGTGCTCAAAATGAGCTGAAAGTGAACCGCTGGTCGTTACAACTGTCCATCCGTCATCCAGAGTCTTTACACCCGCACCTTTGATGTTTATCATCGGTTCGATTGCAAATGTCATTCCGGCTACAAGTCTGGCGCCATGTCCGGGAACACCGAAATTAGGAACTTCAGGGTCTTCATGCAGCTGTCTTCCGACACCATGACCAACATATTTCCTTACTACGCCATATCCTCTGGATTCACAATATTCCTGAACTGTATGAGATATATCACCTATACGGGCGCCTACCTTTGCAACATCTATTGCAGCATACAGACTGGCTTTTGTAACCTCCAGGAGTTTTTTTGCTTCGTCCGATATCTCACCTACCGGAAAGGTTGCACATGTATCACTGTGAAAACCATCTTTATAAGCACCAAGATCGATACTTACTATATCACCGGCTTTAAGTATCCTCTTTGGAGAAGGAATGCCGTGAATAAGTTCTTCATTTACTGAAATACACGCACTTGCGGGAAAACCACCATAACGATAAAACGAAGGTTTAGCTCCGTTTTTCACAATATAATCGTGAACGATTTTATTGAGCTGCATTGTTGTCATTCCCGGTTTTATTGATTCACCTACAAGCTTCAACGCACCGCCGGCAATTTTACCGGCAACACGCATTTTAGCTAAATCAGCAGTTGATTTTAAAGTAATCATTCAATCAAGCTCCTACAACCTTGAGTGTAAGTTTCGAAGTTTCAGAAACTTCTTCCTGTCCGATTACTGTCTCAAGTTTACCCTGTTTTGTGTAGTAGTCCTTAAGAGGAGCTGTCTGTTTATGATAAACGTCCAGTCTGTCAAGTACTGTCTGTGGCTGATCGTCCTTACGGATGATTGTTTCTGCACCGCACTTGTCACATTTTCCTTCAACCTTTGAAGGTTTGAAATCAACATGATAAGTAGCACCGCAACCACTGCATACTCTTCTTCCTGAAACACGCTGTTTTATTGTTTCATCAGGAACAAAGATTTCAACAACTTTATCAATGGTAACACCCATTGCATCAAGTGCCTCTGCCTGTGGAACTGTTCTTGGGAAACCATCAAGGATAAATCCGTTCTTGCAGTCATCACAAGCTATTCTGTCCTTCAGAATTCCTATTACGATTTCATCTGAAACAAGTGCACCGCTGTCCATAGCTTCTTTAGCTTTAAGACCGTACTCTGTACCGTTCTTTACAGCTTCACGTAAAATGTTTCCTGTAGAAATCTGAGGAATGTTAAGTGCATCAGAGATAACCTCTGCCTGTGTACCTTTTCCTGCACCAGGAGCACCAAGTAAAATCAAATTCATAATCTTAACCCCCTATATTTATTCGAGGAATCCCTTATGATGACGCATCATAAGCTGTGATTCCATAGTACGTACTGTTTCAAGAGCAACGCTTACAACGATAAGAATCGAAGTACCACCAAGAGCAAGGTTTCCGAGTTCCGGGAAAACTGCACCTACGATTGAAGGAAGAACAGCGATAAAACCAAGGAATATAGCACCTACAAGAGTTATCTTTGAAAGAACTCTCTGAATATAATCAGCTGTAGGCTTACCAGGTCTGATACCAGGAATACCACCGTTACTCTGACGGAGATTGTTTGCTATTTCAACAGGATTGTACTGCATTGAAACATAGAAGTAGTTAAAACCAATGATGAGGAAGAATAATACAATTGAATAAAGCGGTTTTGTGTAACCGAATATATTTGTAAATCCTTCGTAGAATTTGCCCCACCATGTTGTGTTATCCTTAGGAGGGAACAACATTCCAAGTGTCATAGGCAGTGAAACAAAAGCGTTTGCGAAGATGATAGGCATTACACCACTCATACATACCTTTACAGGAATATGTGTATTCTGTCCGCCGTACTGTTTTCTGCCAACAACTCTCTTTGCATACTGGATAGGAATTCTTCTTTCAGATTCATTCATAAATACGATAAATCCTACTATTACTACGAATCCTATAAGAACAAATATATCAACAAAAACATAAGGATTTGGTGTGTTTATCGCTGTCTGTATCATGCTGATAAGCGATGTTGGGAAACCTGCGAGGATACCTGCAAAGATGAGTATCGAAACACCGTTTCCTATACCCTTTTCGTTTACTCTGTTACCAAGCCATACAATAGCCATGGAACCTGCAATAAATGATACTATAATTACTATAGCAGCAAATACGCCTTCACCGCCTGTTGTATATGTCACAGCGCCTGACTTCTTCATGATGAGATAGTAGGCAAATGCCATGAATATTGATAAACCAAGTGAAACAAATGAGGAGATCTTGTCGATTTTTTTACGACCCTCTTCGCCTTCTTTCGATAATCGCTCAAGAGGCGGAAGAGCATACGTCAACAACTGAACTATGATAGAAGCATTGATAAATGGCTGAATGCCCAATGCAAATACTGTAGCTCTCGACATAGCGCCACCTGAAAAGAGATTCAGATAACCGAATACGCCGGCTTCGTTGTTTGTATCCATCCATGATGCAAGTACCTCTGCATCAAGGAATGGAGCAGGAATAAATATAGAACCAATTCTGAAGACGATAATGATCAGTAATGTGTATAAAAGCTTTTTACGAGTTTCTTGAACCTTCCAAGCATTTCTTATAGTCTGGAGCACATTACATCACCTCAGTCTTCCCACCGGCTTTCTCAATTTTCTCTGTAGCAGACTGAGAGAACTTTGCAGCCTTAACTGTTACTTTTGATGTAAGTTCACCATTACCTAAAACCTTAACACCATCGTACTCTTTCTTGATTAAACCAGCTGCTTTGAGTAATTCTGCATCTACAACTGTACCGTCCTTAAACTTATTAAGATCAGAAACATTGATGATTGCATACTTTGTAGCAAAAATGTTGTTGAAGCCTCTCTTTGGTATACGTCTCATTAAAGGCATCTGTCCGCCTTCGAAACCGATACGTACGCCACCGCCTGAACGAGCCTTCTGTCCCTTATGACCTTTACCGGCAGTCTTACCGTTACCTGAACCGTGACCTCTACCTACACGCTTACATTCTTTAGAAGCCTGAGCAGGAGTTAATTCATGTAATTTCATCTATGTGCACCTCCCTGCTTATACTTCTTTAACCTCAACGAGATGAGAAATTGTCTTGATTTTGCCCATTGTCTGTGCATTATCAGGCTGTGTTACAACCTCACCGATTTTCTTAAGTCCAAGTGAATGAGCTGTTTCGATCTGATTTTTCTTGCAACCAATGAGACTTCTTACGAGCTTGATCTGTTTTGCCATTGAACTCACTCCTTAACCTAAAATTTCTTTTACAGATTTGCCTCTCTTTTCAGCAACTTCCTTAGCAGAAGTACATTCGCTCAATCCCTTGATTGTAGCTCTTACTACGTTGCATGGATTGTTTGAACGAAGAGACTTTGTTCTGATATCCTTGATACCAGCCATTTCAACAACGGCACGAACAGGACCACCTGCGATAACACCTGTACCAGGAGCAGCCGGTTTCATAAGAACACAACCTGCGCCGAATTTACCGATGATATCGTGAGGAATTGTTGTACCTCTGAGAGAAACCTTTACAAGGTTCTTCTTAGCATCTTCAATACCCTTACGGATAGCATCCGGAACTTCACCGGATTTGCCAAGACCGAAACCTACTGTACCGTTTCCGTCGCCTACTACTACGAGTGCAGAGAACTTCATTATACGGCCGCCCTTAACAGTCTTTGAAACTCTGTTAATGGAAACAACCTTTTCTGAAAGCTCCAGTGTTGAAGCATCTATTTTAGCCAAAGCGCTTTCCTCCTTATTAGAATTCTAATCCGTTTTCACGAGCAGATTCAGCAAGCTCTTTGATACGGCCATGATAAATGTTACCGCCTCTGTCGAATACAACAGTTGTGATACCCTTATCCTTAGCCTGCTTAGCTATCATCTGACCTACTGTACGAGCACCGTCTTTGTTTCCGCCGTTGCCTTCAAAATCCTTTGAAAGACTTGATGCAGAAGCCAATGTAACGCCATTTACGTCATCAATAACCTGTGCATAAATGTGCTTTGAGGAGCGAAAAACATTGAGACGTGGACGCTCAGGTGTACCGGAGATCTTAACACGTACTCTGCGGTGTCTAGCTTCTCTAGCTTTATTCTTGTCAGCCTTTTTAACCATTGCGATTCACTCCTTTTATTACTTCTTACCTTTACCGGCTTTACCCTCTTTACGGATAATTCTTTCGCCTTCGTATCTGATACCCTTGCCCTTATATGGCTCCGGTGGACGTTTTTCACGTATTTCAGCTGCGAACTGACCAACCTTCTGCTTGTCGATACCATTGATGATGATCTTGTTTGGGTTAGGAACATCAATTGTGATACCGTCTCTTTCAGGCATGATAACCTGATGTGAGAAACCGAGGTTCATTACGAGATCTTTACCCTGCTTAGCAACACGGTAACCAACACCTTCAACTTCGAGAGTCTTTGAGAAACCTGTTGTAACACCTGTGATCATGTTAGCAATAAGTGTTCTTGTAAGACCGTGAAGTGACTTATGATTCTTGTTTTCTGATGGACGTGTAACTGTGATAACACCATCAGCTATTTCAATACCCATTTCTTTGGAAAACTGCTTTGAGATTTCGCCCTTAGCGCCCTTTACAGTGATTAAGTTATTGTCGTTCTTAACTTCAACTCCGGCTGGGACACTAATTGGCATTCTACCTATTCTTGACATTATGTGTCCTCCTTACCATACAAATGCGAGAACTTCGCCGCCTACATGAAGTTCACGAGCCTTCTTGTCAGTCATGATTCCCTTTGATGTGGAAACAACTGCTATACCAAGACCCTTTCTTACCTTAGGCATATCCTCACAACTTGAATAAATACGCAAACCCGGTTTTGAAACCCTACGTAAGCCAGTAATAACCGGTGACTTGTTTTCACCATATTTAAGAGTAATTCTTATAATACCCTGCTTACCATCTTCAATCACCTGAAAGCTCTTAACATAACCTTCATCAACGAGAATCTGTGTGATAGCTTTCTTAACGTTTGAAGCGGGAACATCAACCGTAGCGTGCTTAGCTGAATTCGCATTACGAATTCTTGTCAATATATCTGCTATAGTATCAGTAATCTGCATGCCGAATAACCTCCTTTATAATATTACCAGCTAGCCTTCTTAACTCCTGGAATCTGACCATCATGAGCTAATTCTCTGAAGCAGATACGGCAAATGCCGAACTTTCTGAGATAAGCATGTGGTCTTCCACAAATCTTGCATCTGTTGTAAGCACGTGTGGAGTATTTAGGAGTTTTCTGCTGTTTTAATACCATCGCTTTTTTAGCCATTTCTAAATCCTCCTACATTACTTAGCAAATGGAGCACCCATTAATGTAAGCAGCTCCTTTGCTTCTTCATCAGTGTTAGCTGTTGTGATAAAGTTGATGTCCATACCTCTTACTTTATCGATCTTATCATATTCGATTTCAGGGAAAATGAGCTGTTCCTTGATACCTGTAGAGTAGTTTCCTCTGCCATCGAATGAGTTAGGGTTAATACCTCTGAAGTCACGAACACGTGGTAATGAAACGTTGAAGAACTTATCGAGGAATTCGTACATACGTTCATTTCTGAGTGTTACCTTAACGCCGATTGGCATGCCTTCACGAAGTTTGAAGTTAGCTACAGACTTCTTAGCACGGCATACAACAGGCTTCTGACCTGTTATTGTAGCCAAATCGTTCATGATTGCGTCGATAACCTTAGCATTTTCTCTAGCTTCACCTGCACCGACATTGATAACGATCTTGTCGATTTTCGGAATCTGCATTACGCTTTTGTAACCAAACTTCTTCATCATAGCAGGAGCTACAGTGCTATTATAATAGTCTTTCATTCTAGCCATGTCGTTTCTCCTTTACTTAAATGAAGCTCCGCATTTTTTGCAAACGCGTAACTTTTCTTGCTTATCATCTTTACCATTTTCAAAAGTATGGCCTACTCTTGTAGGTTTGCCACACTTAGGGCAAACAAGCTGTACCTTGCAAGCGTAAATAGGAGCTTCAGCCTGAACTATTCCGCCTACCTGGCCCATTCTTGTTGGCTTAACATGCTTAGTAACGAAGTTGATACCTTCAACTATTACTTTGCCTTCCTTAGGGCTAACTTCAAGAACCTTACCGGTTTTTCTCTTGTTGTTGCCTTCAAATTTATCGTTGTACTTACCTGTAAGCAATACGACTGTGTCACCTTTTTTTACATGTACTTTACTCATCATGACACCTCCATTATAATACTTCAGGAGCAAGGCTTAAAATCTTAGTATAATCCTTGTCACGAAGTTCTCTTGCTACTGGTCCGAATATACGTGTTCCTCTTGGATTCTTATCCTCTTTTATGATTACAGCAGCGTTCTCATCGAAGCGGATGTAAGTTCCATCCTCTCTTCTTAAGCCCTTTGCTGAACGAACGATAACTGCTTTAACAACGTCACCTTTCTTAACAACGCCGCCGGGTGTTGCCTTCTTAACTGAAGCTACAACTACATCACCGATATTTGCATATCTTCTGCGTGTACCGCCTAAAACTCTAATACACATGAGTTCCTTAGCACCGGTGTTGTCTGCAACTTTAAGGTAGGTTTGCATCTGTATCACAGTCGTTCTCCTCCTTTCAGAAATAAATGCCTTTTACAGCATGGAATTAATAAACTTCAAATCAAAATTACTTAGCTTTTTCGATTATTTCAACAACTCTCCATCTCTTATCCTTTGAGAGTGGACGTGTTTCCATGATCTGAACTCTGTCGCCGATCTTGCACTCATTGTTTTCGTCATGAGCTTTCATCTTAACAGTTCTCTTGATAATCTTCTTGTAAAGTGGGTGCTGAACACTGTCAACGATAGCAACAACAACAGTTTTGTCCATCTTGTCGCTTACTACTTTACCAACTCTTGTTTTTCTAAGGCTTCTTTCAGTCATCGCTAAATCCTCCCTTTATTACTGATTTACGCTTGACTGGATTTCCTGCTCACGAAGACAAGTCTTGATACGAGCAATATCCTTCTTTACAGCCTTTAAACGAGCTGTATTATCAAGCTGATTTATAGCCAGCTGAAAGCGGAGAGCAAAAAGCTCCTTCTTCAGATCCTCTAACTTGTTATTCATTTCGTCAACAGACAATTCTCTTATATCAGTTGCTTTCATTACTGCTCGCCTCCCTCTGCTTCTTTGCATACAAATTTACATTTAATTGGGAGCTTGTGCATAGCGAGACGCATAGCTTCTCTTGCTGTTTCTTCCGGAACGCCAGCAATTTCGAACATTACTCTGCCCGGCTTAACAACTGCTACCCAATATTCCGGAGCACCTTTACCTGAACCCATTCGAGTACCGAGTGGCTTCTTTGTTACCGGCTTATCCGGGAAAAGCTTAATCCAAACCTTACCGTTACGCTTGATGTAACGTGTCATTGCGATACGGGCTGCTTCAATCTGATTTGAAGTAATCCATGCAGGCTGTAATGCCTGTAAACCGTATTCACCATTTGATACTTTATTTCCTCTGAGTGCCTTACCGGTCATACGACCTCTGTGCACACGACGATATTTAACTCTCTTTGGAAGTAGCATTACTGATTACCTCCTTCTTCTTTTCTAGGTGCTCTTGGTCTGCGAGGTGCTCTGTTATCATCGCGTCTCTTTCTTGCAGGTGCCTTGTCTTCATTCTTATCTGAAGATTCGCCCTTAAGAATTTCGCCCTTGTAGATCCATACCTTTACGCCAAGACGACCATAAGTTGTGTGAGCTTCTGCTGTACCGTAGTCAATATCAGCTCTGATTGTCTGAAGTGGAATTGTACCTTCGTTGTAGCTTTCAGCTCTTGCGATTTCAGCACCGCCAAGACGACCTGAAACTCTTGTCTTGATACCCTTTGCTCCGAGACGGATAGCACGTCCGATTGACTGCTTCATTGCACGTCTGAAAGAAATTCTGTTTTCAAGATCAAGTGCGATCTTTTCAGCAACTAACTGTGCATTAAGATCTGGCTGCTTAACTTCTACAATGTTTATTAAAACCTGTGAATCACCTGACATCATTGCTTCAACCTGTAAACGAAGCTTTTCGATTTCAGTACCACCCTTACCGATTACGATACCGGGCTTAGCACAGTGAATGTGGATTCTTGTCTTTTCAGCGAAACGTTCGATTTCGATTCTTGCAACGCCTGCTGCATAAAGCTTTTTCTTTATGAAGTTACGGATGTTGTAGTCTTCAACAAGCATATCGCCGAATGCAGATTTGTTTGCATACCAACGTGAATCCCAATCCTTAATAACGCCAACACGAAAACCGTGTGGATTTACCTTCTGGCCCATAGTCTACCTCCTATTTGGGATTATTCTTTTTCTTTTAATACCATAGTAATGTGTGATGTTCTCTTGAGAATTCTATAAGCTCTGCCTTGTGCTCTTGGCATTATACGCTTCATAGTAGAACCAGGAGAAACGAAACACTCTGCAACATAGAGTTTTTCTTTGTCCATGTCATGATTGTTTTCTGCATTTGCAATAGCAGACTTCAAAAGCTTCTGTAAATCTTCACATGCAGCCTTTGGAGTGTGTTTCAAAGTAGCCATAGCATATTCTACAGGCTTATTTCTGATAAGATCGAGAACAATCTTAACTTTTCTTGGTGAAATACGAACATTTCTTAAATAAGCTCTTGATTCCATAGTGTATTCCTCCTTCCGTTATTTCTTACCGTTATTTGATGTTTTTGAACCAACGTGACCCTTGTAAGTTCTTGTAGGAGCAAACTCACCGAGCTTGTGACCTACCATATCTTCTGTTACATATACCGGAACATGCTTACGTCCGTCATGAACAGCAAAAGTATGACCTACAAACTCTGGGAAGATTGTTGAAGAACGGCTCCAAGTCTTTAAAACTTTCTTTTCGCCTGCTTCATTCATCTGTACAACTCTCTTAAAAAGTACCTCCTGTACGAAAGGTCCCTTCTTAATACTTCTGCTCATTGTAATTTCCTCCTTTCAAGCTTTATTTACCGTTTCTACGTTTTACGATGTACTTGTCAGAACGGTTATGCTTCTTACGAGTCTTATAGCCAAGTGTAGGCTTGCCCCAAGGAGTAACAGGACCTGGACGACCGATTGGTGATTTACCTTCACCACCACCGTGTGGGTGATCGCAAGGGTTCATAACAGAACCACGTACTGTAGGTCTCCAACCCATGTGACGTCTTCTACCTGCTTTACCGTAATTAACGTTTTCGTGATCAATGTTACCTACCTGACCAACTGTAGCTTTACAATTGTTAGGTACGTTTCTTAATTCACCTGAAGGGAGTCTGAGAAGTGCATAAGCGCCTTCCTTAGCCATGAGCTGTGCCATGTTACCAGCTGAACGAACGAGCTGTGCACCCTTACCAGGATATAATTCAATGTTGTGAATGAAAGTACCAACCGGGATGTCAACAAGTGCAAGTGCGTTACCTGGCTTGATATCAGCATCAGCACCGCTTCTTACTGTATCGCCAACCTTGAGTCCGTTTGGAGCGATGATGTATCTCTTTTCGCCATCTTCATACTGAATGAGAGCGATGTGAGCTGAACGGTTTGGATCGTACTCAAGAGTAAGAACCTTAGCGTCCATGTTATCCTTATCACGCTTAAAGTCGATTACACGATACTTTCTCTTATTAGCGCCACCTCTGTGACGAACTGTTATTCTTCCGTAGCTGTTTCTACCTGATTTATTTTTTAATGGCTCAAGTAAACTTTTCTCCGGAGCAACCTTTGACAACTGTGAATAATCTGTACATGTCATCTGACGACGAGATGGAGTTGTCGGCTTATATGTTTTAATTGCCATTTTATTCACTCCTTAAAATGCATTTTTTGCGGGAGCATTACTCCCATACGGAACAGCTTCTATGCTATCCGTTAAAACCTGAAATTTTTATCAGATCATACCGTCGAAGAATTCGATTGTCTTTGAATCTTCCTTCAATGTAACGATAGCCTTTTTCCAGTCAGCTGTCTTACCAACGAATCTTCCAACGCGCTTTGTGCGACCGTTGCAGTTCATTGTGTTTACTTTAGCAACCTTAACGTCAAAAAGCTTTTCAACTGCGTTTGCAATTTCGATCTTATTAGCGTTCTTATCAACCTTAAAAGTGTACTTACCTGCCTGGAGAGCATCCATACTTCTTTCAGTGATAATTGGCTTAATAACGATATCCTGTGGTGCCTTCATTATGCGTACACCTCCTCGATTTTTGCTACTGCATCCTGAACAACTATAAACTTGTCATAGTTTAATATATCATAAACGTTCAATGTGTTTACAAGAGCTGTCTTAACACCAGGAATGTTAGCTGCACTCTTGATAACTTTCTTATCAACTTCCGGCATAACTATAAGAGCCTTGCCTTCTACGTTGAGAGCCTTTAACATCTGAACGATTGTCTTTGTTTTGAATTCTTCCATTCTGATTGAATCGAGAACGAGAAGATTTTCATCCTGAAGCTTTACAGATAAAGCAGACTTCATAGCGAGTCTTCTTACTTTCTTGTTAAGTGTATATCTGTAATCTCTTGGCTTAGGTCCGAGCGCAATACCGCCATGTACCCACTGAGGAGCACGAATAGAACCCTGTCTTGCATGACCTGTACCCTTCTGTCTCCATGGCTTTCTACCACCGCCTCTAACTTCTGTACGTGTCAAAGTTGACTGTGTACCCTGACGCTGATTAGCGAGGTAATTAACAACCATAGCATGCATAACAGCTTCGTTTGGCTTAATTCCGAAAATAGCATCGGAAAGTTCAGTTTCTGCAACCTGCTTACCATTCATATCAAATACTGAAACCTTAGACATTTATGCTTCCTCCTTTCATTAAGCCTTCTTCACACTGTCAACGATGCATACGATTCCGCCCTTAGGACCCGGAATAGCACCCTTGAGTGCGATAAGATTATTTTCAACATCAATTTTTACAACTTCAAGATTCTGTACTGTTACCTTTTCAGCACCCATATGTCCAGGAAGAGCTTTTCCCTTGAATATACGTGATGGTGAAGAACAAGCACCCATAGAACCTGCATGTCTGTGTACAGGACCTGTACCGTGAGTTTCCTTGAGTCTTGAGTTGTTGTTACGCTTGATAGTACCCTGGAAACCTTTACCCTTGCTTGTACCGCTTACGTCAACTGAATCGCCAACTGCAAATACATCAGCCTTAAGTACGTCACCTACATTAACTGCATCGCAGTCATCAAGTCTGAACTCTTTAAGAGTTCTCTTTGGAGCAACGTCAGCCTTCTTAAAGTGTCCCTGCATTGGCTTGTTTACGTTCTTAAGCTTAACATCGCCATAACCGAGCTGAACTGAAGCATAACCGTCGTTTTCAACTGTTTTCTTCTGTACAACTACGCATGGACCGGCTTCAATTACTGTTACAGGAATTACTTTACCTGTTTCATCGAAAATCTGTGTCATACCGATTTTCTTACCGATCATAGTTTTCTGCATTTTTTATTCCTCCTAAGTTATTGGTTGACACATGGTCAACTTGACTTTTTGGTGTTTGTACCGAAATTACTTTTCAGACATTTCGATAAGTACACCTGCCGGAATCTCAAGGTTTCCGAGAGTTTCCATTGTCTTAGCTGTTGGTCTGATAATATCGATAAGTCTCTTGTGTGTTCTCATTTCGAACTGCTCACGGCTGTCCTTATACTTGTGAACTGCACGAAGAATTGTAACGATCTCCTTATCAGTTGGCAACGGGATAGGACCTGATACTCTTGCACCACTACGCTTAGCTGCTTCAACGATCTTAGCTGCTGCTGCATCAACTACTGCGTGTTCGTAACCCTTGATTCTGATTCTGATCTTTTCTTTTTCTGCCATCTTTTTTCGCCTCCTCGAAATATTAAATGGGGGCAATACCTAAAATTCGTAACACTTAGCCGTGTGTATCTTCTTCTTTTACATCAAAAAAAGCCTGAAAATAAGCAAAATGCAATTTCCAAGCTTGTAATCAACACAGATAAAAAGACATACCACTTGCGCATTTATCCCACACTAAAATAAGCATAGCTTACGCAAGATACTCTTTCTAACCACACACAGTGTTCGTTATTACAATCGCCCGGTTTTAAAATCGGACATACTCCACGAAAATTCCCTGACATACCGCCAGCCACCTTTCGCTTCAACGCATATCATCTTTCAGTCCCTCTTTCAGACTGCTTAATCATTATATCATACTCACAAATTTTTTACAAGGTTTTTGTGAAAATTAATTTGTAAACTTTTTATGAACAAAATATTTTTAATTTTACTGCATAAAAGCTATTGACAAAATGATATTAACAGTTTATACTGTTTATACAACACATAAACAGTTGAATCAATGGAAAGGAGTTAAAATGAAAATACTGCAGAACTCCGATATTCCTATCTACAAGCAGATCTCATCACAACTGCGTGAACAGATCCTAAACGGTATTATTAACGAAGGTGATTATCTTCCAAGTATACGTGGACTGGCACGTGATCTGAAAATAAGCGTGATCACTACAATGAAAGCTTATGAAGAGCTTGTTGATGAAGGTCTTGTAAGCGCAGTTCACGGAAAAGGTTACATCGTTAATCCGCAAAATCGTGAAATGATACGTGAACAACATCTGCGTCAACTTGAACAGCATTTACAGAATGCTATCGAATCTGCAAAACTGGCAGGAATATCTACAGGAGAAATGATTGAAATTTTGAAAACACTAAGTATGATCGAATGATTGAGAGGCGAATAAAAATGAAATATGTTATAGAAACAAAAGAATTAAAAAAAATATACAGTAACTTCACTCTGGATGAAACCGATCTGAAAATTCCTTGCGGATTCTGTACAGCTGTGATCGGTACAAACGGTTCAGGAAAAACAACACTGCTTGATATCCTTGCCGGTGTACTTCCCAAAAGTAGCGGAGAAATAATCTACTTTGAAAATAATAATGATACAGAAAAAATAAAAGAAAAAACAGGTTACTGTCCATCTCAGAATTTTTATCCATTGACATGGAGTGCAAAAGATATCTGCAAGTCATGTAATATTGCTTTTGATAATTTCGACAAAAAAAGATTTTATCAGATATGCGAAAAACTTAAAATCAAAACTGACACAAAAACTTTCAGTCAGCCACTTTCGAAACTTTCAGACGGCAATAAGATGAAGCTATATTTGGCATCTGTTTTGGCACGAGATACCGATATACTTATACTTGATGAGCCAACTGCAAACCTTGATCCTCTTATACGTGATATTATCAACGACCTGTTTCGTCAGTATCTTGACAACGGAAACGGTGACAAATCCATAATATTTTCAACACACAATATTTCTGATGCTGAAAACATCACTGATTATGCTGTATTTATAGATGACGGAAAAATAATCGAAAAAGGTTTTACTGAAGACTTAAAAGAAAAGTATATAATAGTACATGGTGACACTTTAAACAGCAAATATGTACAGAAATCTTTACTTACCTGTTCACAGAACAAAACTTCATACAGCGGTCTTGCTCTTGCACAAAAACGCAGTCTTTTTGAAAATACAGGCGCTTTATGCGAAGCCCCTACTCTATCACAACTAAGTATAGAAATTCTGAAAACGTCATCTTTAAAAAAGGAAGTGAGCTTATGAGAAAGGTTTTTAACCCTGATTTAAAAATAGAAATTATATCACAGCTTTTAGTTGGTTTTATTTTTACACTGTGTTTTGTATTTATTACAACTAACAGAAAGATGGACTTTAGTGTATTGAACAGTAACCATTTTATTTATTTTACAATACACTTATATGGCAGTTTTCTTTATTTACATTATTTTTGTTCAAACCAAAAATATTCTGTTTTTCTAAGGGACAGTGCAGGTAATAAATATTTTAGATCCATACCTGATTTTAAAGGCAAATTTAAAAAGTATTTTATATTTTCAGAAATAATTTTAATATTACTCACTACACCACTTTTTATTTTCATTATTTTAGGAAAATGTACAAACTCTCATATAGTTGCAATCGTTCTGGGATATTTTATATCAATTATGCTTTCGCATTCACTTACATTGAAAGGAAAAAACATTAATAGAAATCTATTTATAAATCTCACTTTTACACTTTCAACCAACACCTACATAGAACATAGAAATAATATATCACCTCCGATAAGCACTACTGCCTCACTGATAATAATGTCAGCAGGACTTATTTTAACCTTAATAAGTCTGAAAAAATTCGCTTTAAAAATAAATCACCTGCTGGATTTTGAAAATGAGAGGGATGAATATGAAAAACATTAAATCATCTGCAAAACTTTTTGTACATCTATACTTTACAGATACATTTATAATCAAATTTTCTGCTTTAATGTGGCTTATATCATTTATCATAACGGCATTGGTTATATCAGACTTAAAATACAGTACTCAGATAATCGGAATAAAAAATCTTTCTTTTCTCTTTATAAGTTTTACTATACTGAATACCACGCCTTTTCTAAGTAAAAATATTTTTTTATCACGTTTTGTATTGTCAAGTCAAAACTCAAGAAATATTTTCACAAGAATTTTTCCGATTATCACATTTATAAAGGGAATACTTATTTCTGCTGTACTTCTTGCCGGTTCATATATGGTCTGTTCATATAAAAATTATGATATTTCTATTTTAAACGATGTTCTTATTCTGTGTACATATATGCTCATAATTTTTCAGATTTCGGGCAGTTTGTTTTGTCTGAATAAACCATCTGTCTATTTTACTGTAGTGACATTAATCTGGTTGTTGTCAGCCGTTTTGGTTTGCAATGATAGTATTTTAATAAAATTACAGCAATTTGAATTTAATGAAGTAGCTTTAATATTTATTATTTCATGTATGACAGCTGTTATCTGTTCATTTATTATTTCTGAAAAATGTTATAACAAACGTAATATATAGCAAAACGACACTTTCCATCTGTTCAAAGGAAAGTGTCGTTTTATTGATTAAATTGATCAGATAAGCATATTTTTTAATCTGATAAGGTCAACTATTGAAATTTTTCCATCACCGTCAATATCTGCTCTACTTGTCTGCTCTGATGTAAGAGAAATCTTTCCGGTCATAGCTTGCATGAGTTTAACTGCATCTGTCGCAGTAACTGCACCGTTACCGTCAGTGTCGCCCTTTACCTCAACCGGTTCAACTGTAGTTTTTATTGTTGTAGTAACCGGTACGGGAGTTGTTGTAACTACAAGGGTTGTTTCTGTCGGTTCATTTGGTGGCAATAATGAAGAAGTATCTGAAGAAGTTGTAACTTCTGTAGAGGGTTGCGTCGAATCTACGGTATTATATCTGATATCAAGCTTTTTGATATCAGCTATACCGCTGCTCTGCCAGCCTTCTATGTTGAGAGTAATTTCGGAGAATTCATCGACATTCCAGCCCTCAGCTGCCCATGCTTTGAAATGGTCGGAAACTGTGATATGACCTGATGTTCTCTTATCCTGACGAACCGAGAAGTACTGCTTGAATACTTTAGGAACGCCTAAATTTGAGTAAGTTGTGTGATCTGACTGGAAAATCTTATACTGTGCACCATCAATCATTACCATCTTACCCGGAGCATCAGGACACCAATCTACCCAGTCTTCAATAATATAGTATTCAAAAAACGAAGCATTTTCTATTAAATCATCTTTCACGTAACAACCGTATACACAAAGACGTGAGTTACCATTTGTACTTGCAGCGCCTGTCTGACGATAGTCAGCTTCATAGTCAATACCGATGTATTTGTAATCTGCAACCTTCTTCTCTGTACCAAAGTCAAGACCACGACGAGCAATGAAGTTACCTGAGGGTACGATTGCATTCCATTCAGCCTTGAATGCAGCACCCTTACCGAGAGTCATTGTACCGTTACCGCCTGTCTGGTCAATCCATACTTCGTAGTCGTAACCGTCACTTACACCTTTATGCTGATAAGTAACATCATCTACAGAAAACTTGTCGCCTGCTGTTGCATGTTCAGAATATTCATCCGGTGACATTGATGAAGAAGAGTCAGAAGGAGTTGTAACTTCTGTTGATGGTTTCTCCGGATCTTTCAATGTACCGCACGCACATGACCTTATTGTACTGATATTAAGGTTTTTTATATCAACTACACCGCTACTCTGCCAGCCTTGTGCTCTGAGAGTAACTTCAGAGAGTTTACCGATAGTCCACCCCTCATCTGCCCATGCTTTGAAATGGTCGGAAACTGTGATATGACCGGATGTTCTCTTATCCTGACGAACTGAGAAATACTGCCTGAATGTTTCAACGCCGTTGGTTGTAGGACCTGCGTGAACTATCTGGAAGATTTTGTACTGTGCGCCGTCGATTGTAACCATCTTACCGGGAGCATCAGGAACCCAGTCTACCCAGTCTTCGATGATGTTGTATTCAACAAGCGGAACATTTTCTGCAACACCCTTGTTCTGGAACCAGCCGTATACACCAAGATATGAGTTACCCTGTTGAATATCATTCTGACGATAGTCAGCTTCATAGTCCAGACCGATATAACTGTAATCTGTAGCCTTCTTCGTTGAACCGAAGTCAAGACCACGACTAGCAATGAAGTTACCTGAGGGTACGGTTGCATCCCATTCGGCCTTGAATGTAGCACCCTGACCAAGAGTCATTGTACCGTTACCGCCTGTCCGGTCAATCCATACGTCATAACTGTAACCATCACTTATACCTTTACGCTCAGGAGTATCATTATCAACAGAAAGCTTGTCGCCTGCTGTTGCATGTTCAGAATATTCATCCGGTGACATTGATGAAGAAGAGTCAGAAGGAGTTGTAACTTCTGTTGATGGTTTCTCCGGATCTTTCAATGTACCGCACGCACATGACCTTATTGTACTGATATTAAGGTTTTTTATATCAACTACACCGCTACTCTGCCAGCCTTGTGCTCTGAGAGTAACTTCAGAGAGTTTACCGATAGTCCACCCCTCATCTGCCCATGCTTTGAAATGGTCGGAAACTGTGATATGACCGGATGTTCTCTTATCCTGACGAACTGAGAAATACTGCCTGAATGTTTCAACGCCGTTGGTTGTAGGACCTGCGTGAACTATCTGGAAGATTTTGTACTGTGCGCCGTCGATTGTAACCATCTTACCGGGAGCATCAGGAACCCAGTCTACCCAGTCTTCGATGATGTTGTATTCAACAAGCGGAACATTTTCTGCAACACCCTTGTTCTGGAACCAGCCGTATACACCAAGATATGAGTTACCCTGTTGAATATCATTCTGACGATAGTCAGCTTCATAGTCCAGACCGATATAACTGTAATCTGTAGCCTTCTTCGTTGAACCGAAGTCAAGACCACGACTAGCAATGAAGTTACCTGAGGGTACGGTTGCATCCCATTCGGCCTTGAATGTAGCACCCTGACCAAGAGTCATTGTACCGTTACCGCCTGTCCGGTCAATCCATACGTCATAACTGTAACCATCACTTATACCTTTACGCTCAGGAGTATCATTATCAACAGAAAGCTTGTCGCCAACAGATGCTGCATCTACAATATCATAAACATTATTCAGTAACCCTTCTGCCGGTGACATACCAAGCATGAGAGACACTGCAACAAAATAACTTAATAATCTTACTTTATTTTTATGCTTCATTTTTACCACCTCTTTCTATTTTATAGTATACAACTTTTTTTCTAAATACATGTCAAGTTGGACACATTACTGTTTAGATCCATTTTCAGATTTTTTAGTTTAAATTGATCAGATAAGCATATTTTTTAATTTGATAAGATCAACTATCGAAATTTTTCCATTACCATCAATATCTGCTCTACTTGTCTGCTGTGATGTAAGAGAGATCTTTCCGGTCATAGCCTGCATGAGTTTAACTACATCTGTCGCAGTAACTGCACCGTTACCGTCAATGTCACCCTTTACCTCAACCGGTTCAACCTCAGATGTTGTAGTAACCGGTGCAGGAGTTGTTGTAACTACAGGGGTTGTTACTGCCGGTTCATTTGAACCTGAAGCCTTGAAAAGATTTCTAAAGAAGTTATAGAAGAGAGGTGTTCCTACGCTTGCGTCATGTCCGCCTCCCTGAACTTCAAACCAAATGTGGTCTATTCCTTTCTTTTCATAGAGTTCATGATACTGCTTAGGGAATGTTCCGACTACCTGGTCTGCTGTACCTCCGCCTATCATAAGAAGATACGGCATATTTGATGCACTAAATCCGAACTCTGCTTCTGTCATGCTTCCACGATGATCAAGGAACATATCCTTTGCCGGAACGATTCCCGGCGCCGGTGATGAAGCACACACATAACCAATCTTGTCAGCAGCCTTCATACCAATGTAGAGTGACTCTCTGCCACCCATTGAGAAACCTGCAATAGCTGTATTTTCTCTGCCTTCTGCTATCGAATAATGTTCTGACATATATGGCATAAGACTCTCTGTAAGGTCATAAAGGAAGTCATCATAGCGATCTGTTGATTCCTGAGTGATCCCGGAAGGTCTTTCTGCCTTAGGGTCTGTGTACATCTGTGTAAATACTATTATAAAAGGTTTAACTTCTCCCTTTTCAATAAGATTTGAAGCCATTTCACGAATACTCCAGCCAGTGAGAAGATCATCTTCACCGCCCATAATTCCGTGATTCATATAAACTACAGGATATTTCTCACTTTCTGAATAATTCGGAGGAAGCCATACATTTGCAGGCTTGTTTCTCTGTGCTTTCTTTGAGTAATATGTGATCTTTGAAGTCTTTCCTTTATCTCCACTCTTTACATCAGCCGGAACATTTGAAGTAAAGCTCTGCTTTGCCTGTTCAAGATATTCATTTGGTGACATTGATGAAGAGTTCGAGTTTCCTGTGTTATTATTTCCGGTATTGTCACTACCCGTATTACCGCTTCCTGATGAGCTTCCTCCAGAAAGTTCAACGTCATCTACGAAAAAGTCGATAAGATCGGCTGCTGTATCACTTTCAGAATAAGTAGACTGAATATAGAGCGAGATATTTTCAGCACCTGCAGGTATTTTAAAATCACCTGAGAGCTCTGTCCACTTTCCACTGCTTGTTGTTGCTGAACCTATATTATCATAGTTTGTTTCACCATTAAGGTCATACTGAACACCAAATTCAAAACCTGATGATGCATAATTGCTGTTTTTGTATGTAACCTGTGAACTGAATGAATATGATCCACCGGCTTTGAGTTCTGAAGAAGATGCAGAAACACCGTTCCATGAAGCTGTTCTGCCTGTTACTGCAAGAGACTTTGAACCGCCCGATTTAAGATCACTTGTGAGAAGGAGCTTAACTCCGTCACCACGTGCTGTCCATGTTGTACCGCTTCCTTCAAATCCATCAGAGATACCTGTTCCTGAACCGGAAGGAGCTGTACCCTGTATTGATGGTTGTTGCGGTGCTGTGGTTGTTGGTGTTGTTGTTCCTGGTATTGGTGTTGTGTAAACGTCAAGTTTCTTGATATCAGCTACACCGCTACTCTGCCAGCCTTCTGCGTTGAGAGCAACTTCGTAGAGATTACCGATACCCCAACCCTGATCTGCCCAAGCCTTAAAGTGATCGGAAACTGTAATATGACCTGATGTTCTCTTGTCCTGACGAACTGAGAAATACTGCTTGAATGTTTCAGAACCGCCATTGATTGTAGGACCTGTGTGATCCATCTTGAAAATCTTATACTGTGCGCCGTCGATTGTTACCATCTTACCCGGAGCATCAGGACACCAGTCTACCCAGTCTTCGATAATATAGTATTCAACAAGCGGAACATTTCCTGCTGCACCCTTGTTCTGGAACCAGCCGTATACACAAAGACGTGAGTTACCGTTTGCACTGCCTGTCTGACGATACTCAGCTTCGTAATCAAGACCGATGTATTCGTAATCTGTAGCTTTTTTCTTTGAACCAAAATCAAGACCACGACGGGCAAGGAAGTTACCTGCACTTACGTTTGCACTCCATTCAGCTTTGAATGTAGCACCCTGACCAAGAGTTATTGTACCGTTACCGCCTGTCTGGTCGATCCATATCTCGTAGCTGTAACCGTCACTTGTACCCTTATGCTGAGAAACGCCGTTACCAACAGAAAGCTTATCGCCAACAGAGGCCGCATCTACAATATCATAAACATTATTCAGTAATCCTTCTGCCGGTGACATACCAAGCACGAGGGACACTGCAACAAAACAACTTAATAATCTTACTTTATTTTTATGTTTCATTTTTACCACCCTTTCTATTTTATAGTATACAACTTTTTTTAAATACACGTCAAGTTGGATACATTACTATTTAGTTAATCTTTTTTAATTATGCAATATAACTAAAATACAACATCAACCATACCAAAGGCTGATCATATCAAACTGTTATTGTGTATAACATCAAAAGGAACACATAATTAGTGCCATATATTTTATTGTTAATACATAAAATACACACAAAAAAAATACATATAAATTCTAATCTTAAAATGCTTTAAAACTTTTCAATTAAAATTTTGATTTAAGTAAAAATAATCAATAAACAGGTAAAATAATTACCTTAAAATATGTTTTTTTTGTCGCACATAATTTAATTAGAATTTTCACTATATTCCATACTTCTGATGGACAAACCAAATATACAAAAAACACATGAACTTTTAATTTACCCGTAGATTTTTATATATATTTTGTTTTTGATGAAAAAAAATCAGTTTTTTTAGTAAATATGCATAGTGAAAAAAAGAGAAAAATGATGTATAATTGTATTTGTAGGTGTAATCGTTTAGATTATTAAATTTATTGAAGGAGTGCTTTAAATGTCCAAAAAAAATCTAGCAGAAAAAGCAGCAGGGGCAATCAAAGAAAAATCCGGCGTTATCAGTGAATTCAAAAAATTTATCGCAAGAGGAAATGTACTTGATATGGCTGTCGGCGTTATCGTTGGTGGTGCTTTTACGGCTATCGTAAATTCACTCGTTAATGATATTATTACACCATTGCTCGGAACTATCCTCGCAGGTATTAACTTTGATACGCTCGTAATCACTATTCCATGGGGTTCAAATCCCGTAATCACAATAGGTAACTTTATCAATGCAATCATCAACTTCTTCCTTACAGCACTTTGTGTATTTATACTCGTAAAGACTATAAACAAATTTACAGCAAAGAAAAAAGAAGCTCCTCCGGCACCTCCGAAGCCATCAGATGAAGTTCTGCTCCTCCAGGAGATAAGAGATCTTCTTAAAGAAAAACAGAGTAAAGAATAAAAAATATCGATTGTAACCAAATGAGAAATCTTTCGTACTTATTCAGAGAGATTTCTCATTTTTTATTTCCTGTATTGTTACTGTATAAGCCAAATCAAGATATACTAACAACAGTCAGGGATTGATTTTATTTATATAACTGTGATATACTATATTATATATTACAAATAATTATCGGTATAAAAGATAAAAGGAGGATAACATGGGTACTTATTTTAATCCATCAAACGAAGGATTCAGAAAATCGGCACAAGATGAGATTTATATTGACAAAAGCGGGCTTCTGAATATACTCAATAAAAAACTTCGTGCTGAAAAGAACTGTATATCTGTAAGCCATGCACGCCGTTTCGGTAAATCCCAGGCTGCTGAAATGATTGATGCTTATTACAGCAAAGGTTGCAACTCAAAGGAACTCTTTGCTAATCTTGAAATATCCGGGTCTCCGGATTTTGAAAAACATCTTAATAAGTATAACGTTATTCATCTTGATATTTCATCATTTGCAGACGATTATACCGATAATCTGGTAAACGAAATAAAAAGGCATATATTTAATGAATTCAAAGAAATTTATCCTGATATTGATTATACAAATTCAACTGCATCTGTATTTAAACAGGTATACGACAAAACAGAAGTAACCAATAACGGAATATCTGTAAAAACTCCTTTTGTTATTATCATCGATGAATGGGATTGTGTTGTCAGAAATTTTTCGGATAAGCCTGAGCTTGTTCACGAATATCTGCAATTTCTTCATGCTTTGTTTAAAAGTAAAGAATCAAAGGAGTTTCTCGCTTTAGGGTACATTACAGGGATTTTGCCAATAAAGAAGATAAAAGATGAATCGGCTCTTAATAATTTCAGAGAATACACTATGATCGATTCAAAGGAATTTACTCCTTATTTCGGATTTACAGAAGATGAAGTGAAAACGCTCTGCAAAAAATACAAAATGAATCTTGACTCGGTTAAAGCATGGTATGACGGTTATCTTATCAACGGTCAGCATATGTATAACCCGAACTCTGTTTATCAGGCTATGATCGACCACCGACTTGAATCTTACTGGAAAAACACCTCTGCTTTTGATACCATAAATACATTTATTACTCTTAATTTTGACGGACTTAAAGATGATGTTTTAAATATGCTTAAAGACGAAAAAATAAAAGTAAATACCGATAAATTTAAAAATGATTTTTCTGTTATCAACTCAAAAGACGATGCGCTCACTGCTCTTATTCATCTTGGTTATCTTAGTTACGACAATGAAAGAAAAAAAGCTTTTATCCCAAACTTTGAAGTTGCAACAGCTTTTCACCTTGCTCTTGAAACCGGAAACTGGAATGAAATCGCCGATACCCTTTCAAGATGTGATGAAATACTCTGGGCTACGATTGACGGTGAATCTGATAAAGTCGCCGAACTTCTTGAACTTTCTCATGAGACATACACTTCTATCCTTGAATACAACAATGAAAATTCTTTAAGTTGTGCTATCACTATGGCTTATTTTACTGCTCCTGCCTATTATAATGTAATACGTGAACTGCCAACAGGAAAAGGTTTTGCCGATATTGTGCTTATACCAAGAGCCGACTCTAAAAATAAACCTGCTATGATCATTGAACTTAAATATGATAAAGACGCCGATACTGCCATAAAACAGATAAAAGAAAAACGTTATGCAGGCAATCTTAAAGGCTATAGCGATGAAATATTGCTTGTCGGTGTAAACTATGATAAAGAAACTAAAAAGCATGAGTGTATTATTGAAAGTATAAATAATTACGGAGGATAACATGGGTACTTATTTTAATCCATCAAACGAAGGATTCAGAAAATCGGCACAAGATGAGATTTATATTGACAAAAGCGGGCTTCTGAATATACTCAATAAAAAACTTCGTGCTGAAAAGAACTGTATATCTGTAAGCCATGCACGCCGTTTCGGTAAATCCCAGGCTGCTGAAATGATTGATGCTTATTACAGCAAAGGTTGCAACTCAAAGGAACTCTTTGCTAATCTTGAAATATCCGGGTCTCCGGATTTTGAAAAACATCTTAATAAGTATAACGTTATTCATCTTGATATTTCATCATTTGCAGACGATTATACCGATAATCTGGTAAACGAAATAAAAAGGCATATATTTAATGAATTCAAAGAAATTTATCCTGATATTGATTATACAAATTCAACTGCATCTGTATTTAAACAGGTATACGACAAAACAGAAGTAACCAATAACGGAATATCTGTAAAAACTCCTTTTGTTATTATCATCGATGAATGGGATTGTGTTGTCAGAAATTTTTCGGATAAGCCTGAGCTTGTTCACGAATATCTGCAATTTCTTCATGCTTTGTTTAAAAGTAAAGAATCAAAGGAGTTTCTCGCTTTAGGGTACATTACAGGGATTTTGCCAATAAAGAAGATAAAAGATGAATCGGCTCTTAATAATTTCAGAGAATACACTATGATCGATTCAAAGGAATTTACTCCTTATTTCGGATTTACAGAAGATGAAGTGAAAACGCTCTGCAAAAAATACAAAATGAATCTTGACTCGGTTAAAGCATGGTATGACGGTTATCTTATCAACGGTCAGCATATGTATAACCCGAACTCTGTTTATCAGGCTATGATCGACCACCGACTTGAATCTTACTGGAAAAACACCTCTGCTTTTGATACCATAAATACATTTATTACTCTTAATTTTGACGGACTTAAAGATGATGTTTTAAATATGCTTAAAGACGAAAAAATAAAAGTAAATACCGATAAATTTAAAAATGATTTTTCTGTTATCAACTCAAAAGACGATGCGCTCACTGCTCTTATTCATCTTGGTTATCTTAGTTACGACAATGAAAGAAAAAAAGCTTTTATCCCAAACTTTGAAGTTGCAACAGCTTTTCACCTTGCTCTTGAAACCGGAAACTGGAATGAAATCGCCGATACCCTTTCAAGATGTGATGAAATACTCTGGGCTACGATTGACGGTGAATCTGATAAAGTCGCCGAACTTCTTGAACTTTCTCATGAGACATACACTTCTATCCTTGAATACAACAATGAAAATTCTTTAAGTTGTGCTATCACTATGGCTTATTTTACTGCTCCTGCCTATTATAATGTAATACGTGAACTGCCAACAGGAAAAGGTTTTGCCGATATTGTGCTTATACCAAGAGCCGACTCTAAAAATAAACCTGCTATGATCATTGAACTTAAATATGATAAAGACGCCGATACTGCCATAAAACAGATAAAAGAAAAACGTTATGCAGGCAATCTTAAAGGCTATAGCGATGAAATATTGCTTGTCGGTGTAAACTATGATAAAGAAACTAAAAAGCATGAGTGTATTATTGAACGCTATGAGCAACTGCCATAAAACCACATCAATAACCAAAAAAATCCTGAAACGCTTTAAAACGCTTCAGGATTTTTTTTTATAATTATTTTATCTCTTTAAGATATAATTTCACTTTTTTCTGTATATTTTCAACTGTTTCATCTTCATTTTGCCCGCCATTAAAATAAAGCTCTGTCTGTTCATCTATTATCTTATTTATTCGGGTATCGGTTATCTTGATTTTACGGGCTGATTTTATGATATCTTTCAGACGTTGTCTTGCCTCTTCTGAGATGCTTTCTACTGAATCGATATCGATTTTTACATCTCTGCCAAGAGGCGTTACAAAACTTCCTAAACGAACTTTGTTTTCTTTTTCAAAGGCAGTTCTGCTGACAGGTATGGAATAATTAAATGAATCTGAAATACTAATTATGTTTCCCTGTACCTCTTCAGAAAGAAGGGTCTCAACAAATTTCCAGGCTATATCTTTGTGTGCTGATTTTTCTGCTATGCCTACGATATAGCCGGACGACACCATAATTTCTGATTTATCCGAGGACGGATATCCTGAAAATAAACATTCTTCACCTACAGTTTCTATTTCTATATCAAACATAGTATTTATATCTCTTATCACACCAAAATCAAGAACACACTTGTCATTTACAAATCTTTTTTCAGAATTTTCAAACGATATCGCATCTGTCACACCTTCATCAGACGCATTATTTTTTATAACCTTCAGAAGATTTTTAAAATCATCACTTACAAAATTACAGCTGTAATTTGAAAAATCAACAAACTCTGTTATATTATCTTTAATGAGATGATCAACCAGATCATTTTTGCTATGCATATAAAATACATCTCTGTTTTCCGATAATGAATACAGCTTATTAAACGACAAATCTCCTGTTTTATCCAGGACGGATTTCTTTCCGAACATAACCTGTAGTTCAAAAGTAAGTGGCAACTGATACTGGTGGCCTTCTGTCTGATAAAGCTTAAAGATATTATCAAAATAATCTTCTCTTTTTATTACTTCCGAACTGTCTATAAACTTATTCAGATCTGTAAACATTCCCATAGCAGTATATCTGTTTATATTGATACTTCCGTCAGTTATTACTATATCGGGAACTTCTCCTTTTATAAGTTCCGTATTTAATTTATCCAGTGCAGAATTATTTGAAATACCATATCCGTATTTATTATACTCCTTTAATGTGATTTTGTAGCTGTCATTTGACTTATTAAACCCGGAGATTTTCTTCATAACTATTTGCGGAACGCTGTCGCAGGCAATAGTTATTGTTTTTCTGCTTTGAATTTTTCTGAGGGTCTTCTCATCTACTCTTTCAAGTACCGTGTATGATGCATCGTTTTTGCCGTCAAGCCAGACATTTTCTCCACAAAGTACAGTATCTTTTCCGTTCATAGTAAATGACTGAGGAACTTTTTCGAGGTCCGAATCTACCCAGTTTATTATTTCCTCAAAACTCTGCTCTGCTATATTGTACCCATAGATACCATCAGACTGAGAAATATAAAAATCATTCTCTTTATCACCCTTAAAGAGCTTCCCTTCTGATGAATATTCAAACTCTGACACCAACTCCAGTTTATTATTTTCATAATCAATTTTTCTGATATCAGACTGCGAATTTTCGGATTCTGTAATTATATAATCTCCGTCTGTGCCTTTAAATATCTGCGTGATCCTTCTGTCATTTACACTTATTTCTCTGATATAATTTCCGTCAGGATCAAAAAAAGACAAATGATCGCTTGCCATGCATACAAATCCATCATCATTTACAAGCATATCGTTATAATCATGAAATGCATCATCATATACCTCAAGATTGATCCTGTCGTTAATATCTCCGTCACTTCCTATATGCAGAACAGTTGATATATATAACAATTTAAAATTGCTGTCAGACACATTTCTGGATATAAGCACATACACTTCATCATTCTCCGAAATATGCACACTTTTTATACCGCCTTCGTTTCTTTGGACAACAGGGATAGTTTTCAGAACCGTTCCGTTCATATCCGCGATCCCCAGTACACCGCCACTGAAACTTTCAGAATTATCGGTATATTCCGTCAGGACAAGACCATCATTATAATACATCGCACCGCTTGAGGCATATTTTCCACCTCGTTTTCCGGGATTGTTCATATTCGCAATCTCGGTTCTTGTTTCTTCTGAAAGATCATAGCCATATAAAATGCCTGCATCTGAATATATAAAATCATATGCTGTATCTTCAAAATCACATTCTCCCGAAAAATTAAGGTATCCCGACATGACAGCACTGTCTGTAAGAATATCATCATATCTTAAAACAACTTCTCCGCTCTCTTTATCAAGTTCATTAAACGAATAACGAGACTGTCCGTTAAAATTATGGGAAAACACTACAGGATTTCCGTTTGACGATATAACTGCACCACAAAATCTGCCTTCCATGTCTGCACATATATCTTCTTTTAAATATTCTTCTTCCATATCGTATGTTATCTTCTGCATAGCTATTTTTCCGAGCCTGTCTTCATAAAAAGAATAATAACCTTCATCTGATATCATAACATATATATTTGAAAGTTCATCATCAGGACAAAATTTTTCGGTTATATTTACACTGTCGATCATTTCAAATGTCTGAGAGTCATATTCACAACAGATAAAATATGACTGTTCGTTTTCTGACAACGATCCGCAAGTCATGATATTTCCTTCTTCATTTTGCGTTACGCTGATAACCTGCCCGAAAAAACCTGTTTGCTTGTCATATATACTTTCACCTGTTTTGTTGTCTATACAGCAGACACGGGTTTCACCGCCTGCTTTTACATCTTCGATATAAAAAATATAACCATAGTCATCTGTCATATACATACTCATTATAAATCCTGTAGTCTGCATATCCAGTTCATATATACGTTCTTCTTCAATATTGTAAATCGCTGTTTTTTTATTATCGTTCATTTCATTTACATATGATGTAAAATACAGTTTATCGTCAACTATCTCCATATGTTCTACGTTACTGTTAAACTGCTCATCAAGCTGAAAAGTTTTTGTTTCCTTAAAATAATTCTGTATTTTTTTATCTACAATAACACTTTCATTTTTTTTATGACTCATATACACAGCAGTAATCCCGCCTGCTCCGACTGCTGTTGCTACTAACCAAGCTACGATTTTCTTTGATTTTTTCACTCTTATTACCTCCGCTCTGACATCACTGTTGTCACAACAAAAGTTAAAGATACAAGGGCTGTCGGAATTATAGATATTTTCAAGCATCATATCTAATTTTTTATTGTCTTCATTTTTTTTCATAACAAGAGCTTCCTCCTTATCAGTTGTCTGGCTTTACTTAGTCGTGATTTAACTGTTCCGACAGGTATCCTCATAATTTGTGCGACATCTTTTTCCGAATGGTCGTTAAAATACCTGAGTGCAATTATCATTCTGTATTTATCGGGCAGTTCCCGTATCACTTCGATAAGCTCATCGTATTTTTCATTACTGACAGCGGTATCGGGCAAAGATGAAAGAAAAATATCCTTTTCCTCGGTTGTATCAAAATTTATCTGTCTTCTGTTATCCGCCTTATAACGTGTATTTTTATATGTATTTACACAGACGGCAAACAGCCATTTTCCAAAATCTCTTGTCTTATCGTATTTGTCAAAATTTTTCATAGCTTTAAACCATGTATCCTGAAACAGATCATCTGCATCAGCGTAATTTCTGCACAGGTTGCAACACAGTCTGGACAGACGTTCCGAGTATTGTTCTATGTATTTTTCAAAAACAAGATATTTATCTTCCACTTTATCACCTCGCATATTTTTATTTTGAAAGCTCTCATTATATATACAGATCAAAGATGCAAAAAGTTCATTTTGATGTATAAAAAATTTCCGAAGCCGAATAATGACCTCGGAAAGATTTTTTAAAAATTCATAATCTCATTTAAGTCCACAAGTATAATACTGCTGTCGGACTTCGCTTTATCTGTTAAAGAATCAGTAAATCCTGTTTTTGAAAACAACATATAATAAGTATTTGCTCTGTTTTTACTGAATATATCAGCCTTTTCCTTCAATCCATTCAGTACAGAAATATCCAGCTTTTCATTTCGCCATTTGCACTCACCGAAAATATAATCCTTGCCGTCATTTGCAACCAGATCAATTTCCTCCTGACCATGAGTAACAGGGTTTGTTCCCCACCATCTTCCGACAGAAGTAAACAATATCGGCAAATCACCGTTTGCATTTTTCACACTAAGATAATCCATGCATACTTTTTCAAAAACAAGACCCATATAACTGTTATAATCCGGTTCAATACGCTTTTCCCACACAACTTTCTGCGCACCTGTTTCTATAAGCGTTCTGTTTGAAAAGACATAGCGATACCAGAAACGGAACATAAAATCAGAAATACCGTAAATAGTTTTTCGTGAAGATTCCTTTTCTCCGAAAGGTGTTTCCTTATGCAATATACCAAGCTCACACAATGTCCTGATATATTTTAAACACTTTGCAGAATCCTCGCCTATTTTTGTAGAGATCTCATTTGCTTTTGTATATCCGCTCGCAATAGCTTCAATAATCGCACTATAAACTCCCGGCTCCTGCACTTCCTGACGAAGAAGCAACAATGTTTCCTCATAGAGATAAGAAATTACTTTAAGATAAGCTCTCTTTATATTTTCTTCGACACTTTCATCTGCGCTAATCTGCTGTAAATACAACGGAGTACCGCCAAAAGCACCATACAATTCAAGCTTTTGCACATCAGAAAATCCTTCAAGAAATTTTGAACTTGTCTGATAATTAAATGGTTTCATGTGAAGCTGGGCAGTTCTTCTTCCGAAAAGAGGACTCTTTGAACCGAGAACTTCCTTTTCCATAAA
This sequence comes from Ruminococcus sp., assembly GCA_015066745.1. Lineage (GTDB taxonomy): Bacteria > Bacillota > Clostridia > Oscillospirales > Ruminococcaceae > HUN007. The sequence goes on from SVNW01000032.1 coordinate 32,882, forward strand.
TCCCATATAACTTCCGCAAAGTATCATAAAAATATTTCCGTTTATAAGCCTATGATCAATAAGGTGCTGTAGTTCTGAAAGCAATGCTTTATTTTTCTTCACCAGATACGGAAACTCATCGATAACAAGCACCAGCCTTTTATCCTTCTGACGTTCATCAATATATGACAATGCATTTGTCCATGATGAAAACGGCTCTAAATTACTTTCACCATAAAAGCTGAAAACAAGCGATGAAAACTTTTCGAGATTAAGTTTGTTATTGCTTTGCTCGGCTGAATAGAAAACAGTATCTTTGCCCTTGCAAAATTCATTTAAAAGAGTTGTCTTGCCTACACGTCTGCGACCATAAAGAACGAACAACTGAAATTTGTCCTGTAAATAAAGCTCATTCAGATCCGCAAGTTCCTTTTCTCTGCCAATGAAGGAATCATGCATAATATCATCTCCTTAAAGTGAATCTAAAGTAATTTACTTTAAAGTTAATTATATATTATTTTTTTTTGGGTGTCAATGGGGGAGTGAGCGGATTTGTGAGGTTATTTGTTTTATCAGCGATTTTTTTACTTTGACTTTATTACTTTATCTGATTATAACAAAATTCAATTACTCAGTTATATAATTATTTATCCAATACTCAATTGCAGAATCTGTGATATATGCTTCATCGGGTAATTTACGCCACGATTCGCCCTGCCTCTGATTAATAATATCATATGGAATAGTATTTTCAAAACCTTGTATATGTTGTGGTATACTACAGTATCCGTATTCATCAGGAGTTCCGATATGCAATTTTTCGGCGTGTTTTAGTCTTCCGTTTTCCTCCTCAATAACATGCACAACCAGATGACGCGAACTTAGCATAACACTTCCTGTATAATAAGAAAACATTCCAAGATAAGGACGATAAGAAAAATCCATAGTATTGTAATCAGCTCCTATATCACCGATTTTATACACCTCTGTACCATCAAAACCATATAAGGTAGCTCCTGCAACACTATACTGGACTGAAAGTTCAGGAATGGTATCTCCATCAATATGTATCATATATGCAGAACACTTTTGTTTTAAACTACCTGAACTCAGCTCTTCATTAAATGAACGCACAAACTCTGCATATGCTTTTTGATAATCCTGAACCGGATACAATTGTGAATATGGATGTTTTCTTATTTCTTCTGCTTCTTCATCGTCATTTATTCTTCTTTCTTCTGCATCTTCATCATCATTTACTGATGTATCTTGTGGAACAGTACTATTTTCCGTTGTAAAACAATCCGATAGTTGTTGCTCCTGTGCTAATGTATTATACAGATCACTGTTATTGTTTGTTTCATGATTATACAGATATACTGAATTATTATGAGAACTGCTGTTATCGTCTGTTTGTGTACAGCCGGAAAAGGCAGTTAAAGCTACAAGTAAAGATATTATTAAAGATTTTTTCATAAATATATCCCCCTCACCAGATATCCGGTTATTTTTTTATAAATCACGTCTGAAAAAAATTTTACAGCTTATCTTAAATTATCAGTTGAAATAACGGTGTCAGGGTTATCTTTACTGTAGATTTTATTATCCTTTACATAATAATACTTACTGTCTTCAAGGATAATTTCTTTAAGTTTCGTACTTCCTTCAATTGCCGATATTGCAATATAACTTACTGACGGCGGAATAACAAGTCGCTCCAGGTTTTCACAAAATGAAAATGCTCCCCATGCGATCCATGTTACTGTATCCGGTATTTCTATACTTACAACGGTTTTACAAAAACGAAAAGCTTTTTCTTCAATTATGTGTACTTCGTTTGGGATGACTACATGTGTTTCTGTGCCGGTGTACTTGTAAAGTTTTCCTGATCTGATGTTAAAATTATTTTCCATGTGGTTTTACTCCTTTTAAATTTAATTTTTTGGGGTTGAAGATTTGTTTTGATTAATAATCATTTGATCACTCCTTAATTGATTTATGTCATTATGCTTATGTTTGTGTATTGGATGATATAATATCGTTTAATAGTATACAAAAAAAGATTTTCAGTTTACATGCCCGCATGGGGCGCGACCCGGAACTTAGAGTATATGCGATAGATTTGTATATATTTCAACTCACACGCCCGCATAGGGCGCGACGATGAACGCAAGTTCAGTTACATCAGCATCGGAAATATTTCAACTCACACACCCGCGTGGGGCGCGACCCGAGAACATGACTGATCCGGAACTGCTCAAAAATTTCAACTCACACGCCCACGTGGGGCGCGACAGAAGATCCAGGGCGATTTTTTATTGATATCAGTATTTCAACTCACACGCCCGCGTGGGGCGCGACACATAGCTATCAGCCGTACAGCCTTAGCAGAAAATTTCAACTCACACGCCCGCGTGGGGCGCGACTCACAAAAGATGATGATGGATTGTATGATTACAATTTCAACTCACACGCCCGCGTGGGGCGCGACTCAGAAAAATTAAACAGTGCAAACTTATCATTAATTTCAACTCACACGCCCGCGTGGGGCGCGACGGTGCAGGGGAAAACTTCAGCAGTTTTGGTGCTATTTCAACTCACACGCCCGCGTGGGGCGCGACTAAAAACCACGTTTCCTTAGCGATGCAATAAACGATTTCAACTCACACGCCCGCGTGGGGCGCGACTTGCAAAAGTTTTGACTGGTAAATAAAAAAATAATTTCAACTCACACGCCCGCGTGGGGCGCGACTAATCTACATACATCGCAATTATGATAAATAATATTTCAACTCACACGCCCGCGTGGGGCGCGACAAATTGCGGTAGAAAAGGCACAAGTTTTTGTGAAATTTCAACTCACACGCCAGCGTGGGGCACGACTATGTCAATCGGCTTTTCAAGATCTCGATTGTATTTCAACTCACACGCCCGCGTGGGGCGCGACAAATTAATCCTAGCTACATTGGATTGTGGAAAAATTTCAACTCACACGCCCGCGTGGGGCGCGACGTGCTTGCACCAACTTTTACAGTTACTGCACAAAATATTTCAACTCACACGCCCGCGTGGGGCGCGACTTCTGCCGTGATAGGCTCTGTCCAATGTGTAGCTGATTTCAACTCACACGCCCGCGTGGGGCGCGACCCGTTGTGGTTGCTTCAAGGGCTTCGATTCTTGCATTTCAACTCACACGCCCGCGTGGGGCGCGACAAGAATACGCAGACAACAACAATACAAGTATAGCATTTCAACTCACACGCCCGCGTGGGGCGCGACCAATCTTGACCCACTTGCTGACGGTGTAATTGTATTTCAACTCACACGCCCGCGTGGGGCGCGACTTGTGATGGTCGTAAAGTTTGTGATTGCAGTTCTATTTCAACTCACACGCCCGCGTGGGGCGCGACAATATTATCCTTTTTGACTGGCTTTCTTTCTCTTCAATTTCAACTCACACGCCCGCGTGGGGCGCGACTGTTGCATTACAGATTTATAAATACGGTTGGAGTCATTTCAACTCACACGCCCGCGTGGGGCGCGACAACAACGCATCAGGCGGTAATAATCTACGCTCAACATTTCAACTCACACGCCCGCGTGGGGCGCGACACATAAGCAGGAGATGATCATTCATTAATAAAAATTTCAACTCACACGCCCGCGTGGGGCGCGACCCTTTCTGTTTATATTATATCATATTTAGATATAATTTCAACTCACACGCCCGCGTGGTATGTGTCAAGTGAAAGTGGGCAATTTTTTTGGTATAAATTCAAATACTCACAATATTAGTTTTATATGACCTTGCCTTATAATTTAAAATCCAAAATATTTTTAAACCTAGATATATTTTTTAAC